>NZ_JBEOXE010000002.1:0-233264 GCF_040296485.1 Streptomyces sp. NPDC002138
GGTGGAGGCCCAAGCGGACCCTGGACGACCGCTCCCGCGCGGCGTACCGTGCGATCCGGTCCGAAGATTACTGGCCGAGCACGCGCAGCGATCCCTGGCCCACTCAGCCCCACCAAGGGCACGCGCGCCCTCCCGGCCCGGGAACCCTCCAGGGGCGCCTCAAACGCCGGCGAGGCTGGTAATAGCGCCCTCGGACCGCAGGCCCTCCGGGGGCGCCTCAAACGCCGGTCCGCTACGGGGCCGGGGTTTCGGCGGCTGCCGCGGCGGCCAGTTCCGCCGTGATGTCGGCCGGGCGCCGCCACCCCCGCTCACCCCGCGCCAACAGCCACGCCGTCGCCTCGGCAGGCGGCATCGCGGCCGCCACCAGCCACCCCTGCACCGCATCGCACCCCAGGTCCCGCAGCCGCTCCCACGTCTCGTCGTCCTCCACGCCCTCGGCCACGACCAGCAGCCCCAGCGAGTGCGCGAGGTCCACCGTGCACCGCACGATCTCCGCGTCCTGCGCGTCCACGGCCAGCCGCGCCACGAAGGACCGGTCGATCTTCAGCTCGCTGACCGGCAGCCGCCGCAGATGGACCAGGGACGAGTACCCCGTCCCGAAGTCGTCGAGCGACATCTTCACGCCGTGCCCGGTCAGCCCCGCCATGGTGTCCGCGGCCCGCTGCGGATCCTCCAGCAGCACGTGCTCCGTTATCTCGAGCTGCAGCCCGCTCGCCGGCACCCCGTGCCGGGCCAGCCGCGCGGCCACGGCCCCGGCGAACCCCGGGGTGTGCACGTCGCGCGGCGAGACGTTGACGGCGACCGGCACCTTCAGGCCCTGGGCCCGCCAGCGGGCCACCTGGGCCAGCGCGGTCTCCAGCACGTACTCCGTCAGGTGCGGCATCAGCCCCGACGTCTCGGCGATCGCGATGAACTCGTCCGGGGGCACCCGCCCCCGCTCCGGGTGCACCCACCGCACGAGGGCCTCCAGCCCGGCGACCTGTCCGTCGAAGCGGACCTTGGGCTGGTAGTGGAGCTCCACCTCGCCCGCGTCCAGCGCGCGCCGCAGGTCGCCGAGGAGCCCGAGCCGGTCGGGCGTGTTGCTGTCCCGCTTGGACTCGTAGACCTCGACCCCGGTGCGGTCCCGCTTGGCCTGGTACATCGCGACATCGGCCCGCCGCAGCAGCCCCTCCGCGTCGAGGGCGTGGTCGGGGAAGACGGCGAGGCCCGCGCTGGCCTCCAGGACGAGGGTGAGCCCGTCGAGGTCGAGCGGCGAGCTGAGCTCGGCGACGAGGTGGCGGGCGACCCGCTGGGCGCTGGTGGTGGAGTCGGCGACGGGCAGCAGCACGGCGAACTCGTCGCCGCCGAGCCGCGCCACCTCCGCGTCCTTGGGCAGCGCCTGGCGGAGCCGGTCGGCGATCTGGAGGAGCAGCCGGTCACCGGCCAGATGGCCGAGGGTGTCGTTGACGGCACGGAAGCGGTCGAGGTCGATGAGGACGAGCGCGGTGCGGGTGCCGATACGTTCAGCCTCGTCCAGGGCCCGCCAGGCGCGCTCCAGCAGCCACTGCCGGTTGGGCAGCCCGGTGAGCGGGTCGCGCAGCTGTTCCTCGGCGCGGGCCCGGGCGATCCACAGGGTGGAGTCGAGGGCGATCAGCGGCACGGCGAACAGGGGCAGCAGGACGGGCAGCGTGATGGCGACCACGCAGATCAGCGGGGCGATGCCGAGCAGGGCGGCGGCGACCAGGACCTGCCGGAGCAGCGCGGTGCGGGCGACGGTGGGCAGCCCACCACCCGGCGGGGCCAGCGCCAGCCACAGCACGACGCGGGTGACCAGCAGGTAGGCGACGGCGACGAGGGTGACCTCGGGGATCGCCCCGGGCCCCCAGCCGGTGGGCTGCCAGGGCACCTCGACGCTGGGGGCCTGGCCGAAGACGGCGAGTACGAGCGCCCCCGCGCCGATGCCGAGGATGTCCGCGGAGCCGTGCAGCAGGCCCTGGCGCCAGCGGTGCCTGCGGGCGGCGCCGACCAGGGAGACCACGGCGAGCGAGACGAGCCCGGCCGGGATCCAGCCGTACAGGATGAGCACGCCGAGGGTGAGGGCGGCGCCGGATCCGGTACCGCCCCACCAGCGGTCCCGGCCGAGCGCGACGAGGTGGCCGACGATGATGCCGGTGAGCAGGGCGAGGCCCCATCCGGCGGAGCCGCCGGGGAAGAGGGCGTGACGGTCGCTCAGGGCGCGGGCGATGCCGGTGACGAGGACGACCAGGGAGAGCACGACGACGGCGAGCGGCACCCCGGCGCGCCAGCCGTGGGCCGGGGTCCCCGGTCCGCCGCCGGAGCCCCCGGTGGCGCCGGTGGTGAGCGGGTGGGTGTCGGGGGTTCTGGCGCCCAGGACCCCGAACCGGGTCGCCGGGGCGGCCCGCTCGGCCGGAACTGGTCGTTCCGTCCGTATCGCGCGCTCGGCCCGGGGCGTCCGCTCGGCCCGGGGCATCCGCTCCGCCCGCCCCTCACGGCGCGCGTGTCCCGCGCGGCCTCCCCGGCCGGGGGTCCGGGCCGCCCGGTCCGTCCGCAGCGACGGCAGGTCCCCGCCCGCCCCGCCGAAATCCGGAGGCGGGTCGGCGCCTTCGATGGGTTTCATGCCTGTCCCTCTCACAGCCGGCGATGCCGATGCCTCGTGATGGCCCCGATGTCATGCCATCACGGCTGGATTCGCGTCCCGCAACCGTGCACGACAGGCGCGCCCCTCAACAGTAGGACGCGAGAGGCTTCCAAGGGCAGCGGTCGACGGCGGTTGCCTGAATACGACCCAGCCATCCTCATCAGTACGGTATCCGCCGAACGGGTGAGGCCGGTACGGGACTTCCCGGTCACCCTTCCGATGATCCGACAGGTCAACGCCCTGCGGCTAGGTCGGTACCGGCCGTTCGCGACCGCTCCGCGCGCCCGGCGTGCGCCCGCCCGTACGGCCGCACGCCACGCATCCGTTCGCCTTCGTCCTCCCCCTCACCCGCTTCTGCGTCCCCTCCTTCGCCCCCTCCCCCGCGGCTCCACCTGCGCTCTTGCGTTACTCCGTTACTCCGTTACTCCGATGCGGCGTCGGCGTCGGCGTCCCCAGCCGGGGCGGCGGGCTCCTCCAGCGGCAGGGCGGCCTCGCGCGCCGCCTCGGGGCCCTGCTCCAGCAGCACGGCGAAGCCCGCGTCGTCCAGGATCGAGAGCTTCAGCTGGACCGCCTTGTCGTACTTGGAGCCCGGGTTGTCACCGACCACGACGAAGGAGGTCTTCTTCGAGACGGACCCCGTCACCTTGGCGCCCCGGCTCTGCAGCGCGTCCTTGGCGCCGTCGCGCGTGTGGCTCTCCAGCGTGCCGGTGACGACGACGGTCAGGCCCTCCAGAGGACGCGGACCCTCCTCCTCGGCGGACACCTCGTCCTCCAACCGCACCCCGGCGGCCCGCCACTTGGCGAGGATCTCCTGGTGCCAGTCCACCGAGAACCATTCCTTGAGGGCGGCGGCGATGATGGCGCCGACCCCCTCGGTGGCGGACAGTTCCTCCTCGGTCGCCGCCTCGATGCGCTCGAGGGAACGGAACTCGCGGGCCAGGGTGGCCGCGGCCACCGGTCCCACGTGCCGGATCGAGAGGCCGTTGATGAACCGGGCCAGCGGCCGGTCCTTGGCCGCGGCGACGTTCTCCAGGAGGGCCAGGGCGTTCTTCTTGGGCTCGCCCTTCTGGTTGGCGAAAACCGTGACGATCTTGTCCTCGCCGGTCTTCGGGTCGCGCTTGGGCAGCCCGCTGTCCGCGTCCAGGACGTACGCCTTGATGGGGAGCAGCTGCTCGATGGTGAGGTCGAACAGGTCGCCCTCGTCCAGCAGCGGGGCGACGGCGGGTTCCAGCGGTCTGGTGAGCGCGGCGGCGGCCACCTTGCCGAAGTTCTCGATGTCCAGGCATTCGCGGCCGACGAGGTAGAAGAGCCGCTCGCGCAACTGGGCGGGGCACGTCCGCGCGTTGGGACACCGGACGTCGATGTCGCCTTCCTTCATCGGGCGCAGCGGGGTCCCGCATTCGGGGCAGTCGGCGGGCATCACGAACTCGCGCTCGCTGCCGTCGCGCAGGTCCACCACCGGGCCGAGGATCTCGGGGATGACGTCACCCGCCTTGCGCAGGACCACGGTGTCCCCGATCAGGACCCCCTTGGCCTTGACCACCTGCTGGTTGTGCAGGGTGGCGAATTCGACCTCGGATCCGGCCACCGTCACCGGCTCGACCTGCGCGTACGGGGTGACCCGGCCGGTGCGGCCGACGCCGACCTTGATGTCGATCAGCTTGCTGTTGACCTCTTCGGGCGCGTACTTCCAGGCGATCGCCCAGCGCGGGGCGCGCGCGGTCGAGCCGAGCCGGCCCTGGAGCGGGATCTCGTCGAGCTTGACGACGACGCCGTCGATCTCGTGCGCCACCGAATGCCGGTTCTCGCCGAAGTAGGCGATGAAATCGCGGACTTCGGCGAGCGAGCCGACCACCTTGTTGTGGGTCGCGGTGGGCAGGCCCCATTCGTGGAGCAGTTCGTAGGCGTGCGAGAGCCGGTCGATGTCGAGGCCCTCGCGGGCGCCGATGCCGTGGACCACCATGTGCAGCGGGCGGGTCGCGGTGACCTTGGGGTCCTTCTGGCGCAGTGAACCGGCCGCCGCGTTACGGGGGTTGGCGAAGGGCTTGTCGCCCGCCTCGACCAGGCGGGCGTTCAGCTCCTCGAACTTCTCCATCGGGAAGTACACCTCGCCGCGGATCTCGACGAGCGCCGGGACGCGGTCCCCGGCCAGCCGGTCGGGGATCTCGGCGATGGTGCGGACGTTGGGCGTGATGTCCTCGCCGGTGCGGCCGTCGCCGCGGGTGGCGGCCCGGGTCAGCCTGCCGTTCTCGTAGGTGAGGTTGACGGCGAGGCCGTCGACCTTGAGCTCGCACAGGTAGTGGTAGTCGGAGGTGTTGACGTCCCGGGCCACCCGCTCGGCCCAGGCCGCCAGCTCCTCGTCGTCGAAGGCGTTGTCGAGGGAGAGCAGCCGCTCGCGGTGCTGGACGGAGGCGAAGTCGGTGACATAGGCCCCCGCCACCTTCTGGGTGGGCGAGTCGGGAGTGCGCAGCTGCGGGTACTGCTCCTCCAGCGCCTCCAGCGAGCGCAGCAGCTTGTCGAACTCGGCATCGGTGACGACCGGCTGGTCGTTCACGTAGTACCGGAAGCGGTGTTCCTCGATCTGCTCGGCGAGCAGGGCGTGCTGCTCCAGCACCGCCGCCGGCGCCTCGGTTCCGGCCGCCGCTCCCGCCGCCGTGCCGCCACCGTGCTTCTGTTCGGCTGCCATGCCGTTTCCTCCCGTGGACCCGTCTCTACGTCACTCAGGGTTGTCGGCGAGCGACCTCGCCGCCTTGACGCAGTGCGCCATCGCCGCGCGGGCGTAGGCGGGCGAAGCGCCCGCCAGACCGCACGACGGGGTGACCACGACGGACTCCGCGAGGATCCCCGGGGCCAGCCCCAGCCTGCGCCAAAGCTTCCTGACACCCATGACGCTACCGCCCGGGTCCGACAACGGACCGTCGGTGCCGGGCACCACTCCGGCGAAGAGTTTCATGCCGTCCTCGACGGCCTCCCCGATGACGTCGTCCTCGCGCTCGGTGAGCAAGGAGAAATCGAACGACACACCCGTGACCCCGGCCCGCCGCAGCAGCGCGAAGGGCACGTCGGGCGCGCAGGAGTGCACGACGACGTCCCCGTCGTGCACGGCGAAGAGGTCCCGCAGCGCTCCTTCCACCACCTGTCGGTCGACGGCCCGGTAGGTGCGGTACTCGCTGGCCGTCCGTACGTGCCCGCGCAGGACCGCGGTCAGCGATGGCTCGTCGACCTGGAGCACGATCTCGGCGCCGGGGATCCGCTTGCGTACGTCCGCCAGGTGCTCCCGCAGCCCTTCCGCGAGCGAACCGGCCAGGTCGCGGCAGGCGCCCGGGTCCCGCAGGACAGCCTCGCCACCGTGCAGTTCCAGGGCGGCGGCCAGCGTCCAGGGGCCGACCACCTGCACCTTGAGCTTCCCCTGGTAGCCCTGGGTGAATTCCTCCAGGGCGTCGAGGTCCTCGCCGAGCCAGGACCGGGCGCGCTTGGTGTCCCGCCCGGGCCGGTCGCTCAGGCGCCAGCCGCTGGGCTCGACGTGCGCGTACATGTCGACGAGCAGCCCGAGGGAGCGCCCGATCATGTCGGCGCCGGGCCCGCGGGCGGGCAGCTCGGCGAGGTACGGGAACTCCTCGAAGGACCCGGTGACGGTCTTGGCGGCCTCGCGGGCGTCACCGCCGGGCAGTGAGCCGACTCCGGTGGCTGTGCTCATGACGGGTCCGCTCATCGTCCGGGCCGCACGGAGAGGTCGTTGACCTCCGCGTCGCGGGGCAGGTCGAGGGCCATCAGGATGGTGGTGGCCACGGATTCGGGGTCGATCCAGTCGGCCGCGTCGTAGCTCTCGCCCTCCTGGGAGCGGACCTTGGCCTGCATGGGTGTGGCGGTGCGGCCGGGGTACACCGAGGTGACGCGGATCCCGTTCGGCTTCTCCTCGGCGCGCAACGCGTCGGCCAGCGCGCGCAGTCCGTGCTTGGAGGCGGCGTACGCGCCCCACTCGGCGTGCGCGTTGAGTCCGGCGCCGGAGTTCACGAAGACGACCTGCCCGCGGGAGGCGCGCAGCGAGGGCAGCGTGAGGCGGGTCAGCTCGGCGGGGGTGATCAGGTTGAGGTTGAGCTGCTGGTGCCAGGTCTTGGGCCGCAGCTCGCCGACCGGGCCGAGGTCGACGATCCCGGCGATGTGCAGCAGGGAGTCCAGCCGGTCGGGCAGCGCCTGGTGGGAGAAGGCCCAGGAGATCCGGTCCGGGTCGGCGAGATCGGCGACGAGTGCGCGGGAGCCGGGGAAGAGGGAGGTCAGCTCCTTGCCGCGGCCGGCGTCGCGGGCGATGAGGATGAGGTCGTCGCCGCGGGCGTGCAGCCGGCGCGCGACGGCCGCGCCGATGCCGGAGCCGGCGCCGGTGATGAGGTGAGTAGCCATACGGCCCATGCTCGCACCCCGCCCGGCCCGCCCGGCCACCCCGCTCGGTCCCCGCGGTCGCCGGTGTCGTCCGGCCGGCCGTCAGAGGCCGGCGGCCTCGCGCAGGACCGCGGCCGTCTTCGTGGCGTCGTAACCCGGTGCGACGCCCTCGACGAGGATGACCTCGCCCGTCATGTGGCGGGTGCGCAGCGGGAGGATCTCCTGGTAGGCGGGCGAGCCGTACCAGGCGCGGGCCCGCTCGATGTCCGGGAAGGCGAGCACCACGACGGTCCCGGGGAAGGGCCCCTCGACGACCTCGGGGGTGGCCCCGTGCACCAGGAACGCGCCCCCGAAGGGATCCATGGTGCCCTGGATCTCCTCGATGTAGCGCAGGACGTCCCCGTTCATCGACTCGGGGCGTATGTGGGCGATCGCGTAGGCGGTCATGACGTCCTCGTTTCCTCGGCGGATCCGGCTGTGCCCCGATCCTGCCCTGGCGCCCGGACGCCGTCGATTACCTACGGGGTCATGCCGCGGTCGTGCGGTGGAAGGTGCGGCGGTAGGCGATCGGGGAGACGCCCAGGGCGGTGCGCATGTGCTGGCGCAGGGAGTTGGCCGAGCCGAAGCCCGCGCGGTGGGCCACCAGGTCCACCGGGAGGTCGCTCGACTCCAGGAGCTGGCGGGCCAGTTCGAGGCGCTGGGCGGTCAGCCACTGGACCGGGGTGACCCCCGCCTCGTCCCGGAAGCGCCGGGTGAAGGTGCGCAGGCTCATGCGTGCGTGCGCGGCCAGTTCGGTGAGGGTGAGGGGCGTGTCGAGGCGTTCCAGGGCCCAGGCGCGGGTGGCCGTGGTGGTGGCGACGGTGGCCTCGGGGACCGGGCGGTCGATGTACTGGGCCTGCCCGCCGTCCCGCCAGGGCGGGACCACGCAGAGCCGGGCGGCGCGGTTGGCGACGGCGCTGCCGTGGTCCCGGCGGATGAGGTGCAGGCAGAGGTCGACCCCGGCGGCCACCCCGGCGGAGGTGAGGACGTCGCCGTCGTCGACGAAGAGGACGTTCGGGTCGAGCCTGACCCGGGGGAAGGCCCGCTGGAACTTCTCGGCGTCGTACCAGTGCGTGGTCGCGGGGCGCCCGTCCAGCAGTCCGGCCGCGGCGAGCACGTGCGAGCCCGTACAGATCGACACCAGCCGGGTGCCCGGCCGGATCACGGCCAGGGCCGCCAGCAGCGCGGGCGGCAGCGGGGCGCCCTCGAGCAGCTCGTCCATCGCGTGCGTGGGCGGGATGACGATGGTGTCGGCCGCCGCCAGGGCCTCGGGGCCGGACGTGACGCCCACGGTGAACCCGGCGTCACTGGTCACGGGCCGCCCGTCGGCCGTGCAGACGACCGTCTCGTACAGGAGCCGGCCGTCCTCGTCGCGGGCGTTGCCGAGCACCCGCGAGGGCATGCCCAGCTCGAACGGGGGGACGCCCTCCAGGGCGAGTACGGCGACACGGTGCATGGCCAGATCCTGTCACATGGTGGCCATACGGCCAACACCACGAGTGGCGTCCGCGCCGGAAGCTGGAGGCATCTTCCGGAAGACCGGGAGGTAGCAGATCCGAGGAGATTTCCATGCGCGCCGTCGTCGTCAGCCAGTGGGGCGGACCCGAGGTCCTGACCGAAACCACGATCGACCGTCCCGAGCCGGGGCCGACGGAGGTGCTGGTCCGCGTCCACGCCGCCGGGGTGAACCCGGTCGACTGGAAGACGCGGGCCTCCGGCGTCCTCATCGACTGGGCCCCGACCCCGATCGTGGGCTGGGACGTCTCCGGCACCGTCGAGGCCGTCGGCATGGGCGTGACGCTCTTCCAGCCGGGCGACGAGGTCTTCGGCATGCCGCACTTCCCGAAGCAGGCGGGCGGCTACGCCGAGTACGTCACCGCGCCCGCCCGGCACTTCGTGCGCAAGCCCGCGGCCCTGGACCACGTGGCCGCGGCGGCGCTGCCGCTGGCCGCTCTCACGGCCTGGCAGGCCCTGGTGGACACGGCGGACCTCCGGGCGGGACAGCGGGTGCTGATCCACGCGGCGGCGGGCGGAGTGGGCCACCTCGCGGTCCAGATCGCCAAGGCGCGCGGCGCGTACGTCATCGGCACCGCCAGCGCGGCCAAGCACGACCTGCTGCGCGAGCTGGGCGCCGACGAGCTGATCGACTACCGGAGCAGCGACTTCGCGGAGGCGGTCCGGGACGTCGACGTCGTCCTGGACACCATCGGCGGCGACTACGGGAAGCGCTCGCTGCGGGTCCTGCGGCCCGGCGGCCACCTGGTCACGATCGCGGGCGGCGACGGCCTGGCGGTGGACGCGGACGGGGTGCGCGTCAGCGTGCTCCTGGTGGAGCCGGACCGGCAGGGCCTGACCGCGCTGGCCGCGCTGGCCGAGGAGGGCGCGCTGCGGCCGCTGATCGACACGGTCCTGCCGCTGGAGCAGGCCGCGCGCGCCCACGAGATCGGCGAGCTCGGCCGCACCACCGGCAAGATCGTCCTGACGGTGGCGCCGGGCGAGGACCAGGCGTAGGGCCGGGACTGGGCCTGGGCACGGCCCGGGCGCGGGCCTGAGCCCGGGCTCGGGCCCGCGCGGAGGCGGCCCCGGCTCAGGCCTGAGCGGAGGCGGCGGTGGCCGGGGCCGAGGGCTCCGCGTCCGCCGCCTTCGTCGTCGTGGCGATGGTGGCGGAGCCGACCACGCGGGTGCCGTCGTACAGCACGATCGCCTGACCGGGGGCCACGCCGCGGACCGGCTCGGTGAAGGCGACGTGGAGTGCGCCGTCGCGCATCTCCGCGAAGACCTCGGTCTCGCCGCCGTGGGCGCGCAGCTGCGCGGTGTACGTGCCCGGGGCGGCGGCCGTGGAGCCGCACCAGCGGGGGCGGATCGCCGTGAGGGCGCTGACGTCGAGGGCCTCGACCGGGCCGACGGTGACGGTGTTGTTCACCGGGGAGATGTCGAGGACGTAGCGCGGCTTGCCGTCGGCCGCCGGGTGGCCGATGCGCAGGCCCTTGCGCTGGCCGATGGTGAAGCCGAAGGCACCCTCGTGGGTGCCGATCTTCGCGCCGGACTCGTCGACGATGTCGCCCTCGGCCTTGCCGAGGCGGCTGGCCAGGAAGCCCTGGGTGTCACCGTCGGCGATGAAGCAGATGTCGTGGCTGTCGGGCTTCTTCGCGACGGCCAGGCCGCGCGCCTCGGCCTCGGCCCGGATCTCCTCCTTGGTGGTGAGGGTGTCACCGAGCGGGAAGAGGGCGTGGGCGAGCTGCTTCTCGTCGAGGACGCCGAGGACGTACGACTGGTCCTTGGCCATGTCGGAGGCGCGGTGCAGCTCGCGGCTGCCGTCCTCCTTGACCACGACCGTGGCGTAGTGGCCGGTGCAGACGGCGTCGAAGCCGAGGGCGAGGGCCTTGTCGAGCAGCGCGGCGAACTTGATCTTCTCGTTGCAGCGCAGGCACGGGTTCGGGGTGCGCCCGGCCTCGTACTCCGCGATGAAGTCCTCGACGACGTCCTCGCGGAAGCGGTCGGCCAGGTCCCACACGTAGAAGGGGATGCCGATGACGTCCGCGGCGCGGCGGGCGTCGCGGGAATCCTCGATCGTGCAGCAGCCGCGGGCTCCGGTGCGGAAGGACTGCGGATTCGCGGAGAGCGCGAGGTGGACACCGGTCACCTCGTGCCCGGCTTCGGCCGCGCGGGCAGCGGCGACGGCGGAGTCCACGCCACCGGACATGGCGGCCAGGACGCGAAGGGGACGGGTGCTCGGCAGGTTCTCAGTCATAGCACCGTCCAGGGTACGGGGAACCGCAAGGGGTCACAGCGCGTTATCGGGAGCGGGGGGTGGTTCGGATGGGCCGGAAGGGACGTCGGGCGGTGCTGCTCGGGGGGCTCGGGCTGGTCGCGGCCGGTGCGGTGGCGGGCCGGGACGAGATCGCGCGGAGCTGGTGGCTGCTGCCGGGGGTGGGCAGGCCGCGCGAGGAAGGTGCGCTGGATCACGCGGGAGCGAGCTGGTCCTCGGCCTCGCCTGCGAACTGGCGGCTCGCCGACCGCCCGGCCGACTACCGCATCGACCGGATCGTGATCCATGTGACGCAGGGCGACTTCGCCTCGTCGGTGGAGGCCTTCCAGAATCCGTGGCACAAGGCTTCGGCGCACTACATAGTCCGCCAGGACGGGCATGTGGAGCAGATGGTCCGCGAGCTCGACGTCGCCTTCCACTCGGGCAACCGCTCCATGAACGAGCGCAGCGTCGGCATCGAGCACGAGGGCTTCGTCACGCGCCCGCAGGACTTCACGGACGCGATGTACGCCGCCTCGGCCCGTTTGGCCGCCGACATCTGCCGGCGGTACGGGATACCCGCCGACCGCAAGCACGTCCTCGGCCACTCCGAGGTGCCCGGAACCGACCACACGGACCCCGGGCCGCACTGGGACTGGGCCCGCTACCTGCGCATGGTCGGCGAGCTGCCGCGCTGATCGGTCCGGCTCAGCTGAGACCGGCGGTCCGGGCGCGGTCCACGGCCGGGCCGATGGCGGCCGCCACGGCGGCGACGTCCTCCTTGGTGGAGGTGTGGCCGAGGGAGAACCGCAGGGTGCCGCGGGCCAGGTCCGGGTCCGTGCCGGTGGCCAGCAGCACGTGGCTGGGCTGGGCCACGCCCGCGGTGCAGGCGGAGCCGGTGGAGCATTCGATGCCCTGGGCGTCCAGGAGGAGGAGCAGGGAATCGCCCTCGCAGCCGGGGAAGCTGAAGTGGGCGTTGGCGGGGAGGCGGTCGTCCGGGTCGCCGCCGAGGATCGCGTCGGGCACGGCGGAGCGGACGGCCGCGATCAGTTCGTCGCGCAGGGCGCCGACCTCGCGGGCGAAGGTCTCGCGGCGCTCCGTGGCGAGTGCGGCGGCCACCGCGAAGGCGGCGATGGCGGGGACGTCGAGGGTCCCGGAGCGGACGTGGCGCTCCTGGCCGCCGCCGTGCAGGACGGGGACGGGGGTCTGGTCCCGGCCGAGGAGCAGCGCGCCGATGCCGTAGGGGCCGCCGATCTTGTGGCCGCTGACCGCCATGGCGGCGAGGCCGCTGTCGGCGAAGCCGACGTCGAGCTGGCCGATGGCCTGGACGGCGTCGGAATGCATGGGGACGCCGAACTCGCGGGCGATGGCGGCCAGTTCGTGGACCGGCATGACGGTGCCGATCTCATTGTTGGCCCACATCACGGTGGCGAGGGCGACGTCGTCGGGGTTACGGGCGATGGCGTCCCGGAAAGCCTCGGGGTGGACGCGGCCGTAGCGGTCGACCGGGAGGTACTCGACGCGGGCGCCCTCGTGCTCGCCGAGCCAGTGCACGGCGTCGAGGACGGCGTGGTGCTCCACGGGGCCGGCGAGGACGCGGGTGCGGGCGGGGTCGGCGTCGTGGCGGGCCCAGTACAGGCCCTTGACGGCGAGGTTGTCGGCCTCGGTGCCGCCGGCGGTGAAGACCACCTCGCTCGGGCGCGCGCCGAGCGCTTCGGCGAAGGCCTCGCGGGCCTCCTCGACGGTGCGGCGGGCCCGGCGGCCGGCGGCGTGCAGGGAGGATGCGTTGCCCGTCGCGGCGAGCTGCGCGGTCATCGCCGTGGCGGCCTCCGGCAGCATCGGCGTGGTGGCGGCGTGGTCGAGGTAGGCCATGATTCCCCGATTCTACGAGTCCCCCGGGGCGGGCCGAACCGGGTCCCGGGGGACGGTGGGGTCCTCACACGCCGGACGGGCTGGACGGGTGCGACCACTCGGGCCCGCGCCCGGGCGTGCGTACTCCGCTCCCGCGGGGGCTCGGGGTCCGCCCCCGTTGGCCCTCGGGTACCGGTCGGCTCGGCCTCCGGCGGGTCCTCAAACGCCGGACGGGCTGGAATGACCGGGGCGAGAGCCGGGGCGGGGGCCCGGGCGACGAACCCCGGGACCGATCCGGAGGCCCTCGGGTGCCGGTCGGCTCGGCCTCCGGCGGGTCCTCAAACGCCGGACGGGCTGGGATGGGCGCGACCCGGGGCCGGCCGGTGCGGAGGACGGGTCCGGCTCCGGGGCGGGGGCGGCGGGGGTCAGGGGGTGGGGGTCGGGCGGGGGGCTCGGGCCAGTTGGCGGGACTGGGCCACCAGGTGGTTCGTGGAGTCCCAGACCTCCGCGTCCTCCTCCAGCATGCCGCCCGCCAGGTTGCGGGTGGTGATGGCGACCCGCAGGGGGCCCGGGGCGGGGAGGCGGCGGACGTGGGTGGTGAGTTCGAGGGTCGGGGTCCAGCCGATCAGGCCCAGGTCGAAGGAGGTCGGCGGGAGCGCGTCCACGGCCAGGAGGAGGGAGAGCGCGTCGGCGTCCCGGCCGTCGGCCAGCTCGAACCAGGACCGCATCTCGCCCTTGCCGGACGGCGCGCCCACCGCCCAGCCCGCGGTGGCCGGATCCAGCCGTAGCCGGAGCCGGTCGACGATGGCCGAGCTGCCGGGGATCGGGGCCGGGCCGGCCTCGGGGCCGAAGCAGTCGGCGTAGGCCGGCATCACCGGGGGCGTGGCCGTCGTACGGACGTCGTCCGGCAGCGCCGCGAGGTCGCCGTAGGACGCGAGGACGCGGATGCGCTCGACCTCGGCGCCGTTCTCGTCGTACTGGAAGAGCGAGGCCTGGCCCGTGGAGAGGGCGCGCCCGGCCCGTACCACCTGGGTGCGGATCACGGCGGGGCCGGGAACCGACGAGGTCAGGTAGTGGGCGGACACCGTGAAGGGGTCCGGGTGCGGCAGGGCGGCCGACAGGGCCCGGCCGACCAGGGCGAGCAGGTACCCGCCGTTGACCGCGGTGATGATCGTCCAGCCGCCGGAGAGTTCCGCGTCGTACACGCCGGGCTCGTCCGCGCGCTCGATGACGGTGGTGTCGCGGTCGAACTCGCTGTCGCCGATGGTGGCCGACGACGCTGCTGCCGCTGCTGCTTGAGACATGGAACGAGGGTAACCCCGCCCCCTACTAAGCGGTAGCTTTTCTTTTTACGGCTCCTCGGGGACGGACGAGCGGCGGTTCCACGCCAGGGGCGCGCGCCAGTGATAGCGCATGGCCAGCAGCCTCAGGACGAAGGTGGTGACGATCGCGATGCCACTGGTCACGGCGTTGAGCATGCCGAGGGAGATGAAGACGGCCACCATCGCGGCCCCGATGATCGCGGGCACGGCGTACATCTCGCGGTCGCGCAGCAGCGAGGGCACTTCGTTGACGAGTACGTCGCGCAGGACGCCCCCGCCGACCGCCGTGGCCAGGCCGAGGGCGGCCGAAGCGGTCAGGCCCAGGCCGTACTCGTAGGCCTTGGTCGTGCCCGTCACGCAGAACAGGCCGAGGCCCGCCGCGTCGAAGACGTTGATGGCCCGGTTGATCCGCTGCACCTCGGGATGCAGGAAGAACACCAGGGCGGCGGCGATCAGCGGGGTGACGAAGAAGCTCAGCTCGCCGAAGGCGGCCGGGGGGACCGCGCCGATGACGAGGTCGCGCAGGAGGCCGCCGCCGAGGGCGGTGACGAGGGCGAGGACGGCGATGCCGAAGACGTCGAAGTTCTTGCGGACCGCGAGCAGCGCGCCCGCGGTGGCGAAGACGAAGATGCCCGCGAGGTCCAGGGCATGCTGGACGCCGGGCGGGAAGAGATCGTGGAGCACGGGGTCATTCTGCCGGGCGCCTGGCGGCGGGCGGGGCGGGTGGGCTGCCGGTGGCCTGTCGGGGCGCTGCCCCGGGCCCCGCTCCTCAAGCGCCGGAGGGGCTGGAGGGAGGCCCGGCCGGCCGGGGTCGGAAGGTGTCCGCAAGGGCCGGAGCAACCCCCGAGCGGCGGCGGGACCGGACGGTGCCCGGAGGCGCGGGAGCAACCCTCGAGCGCTGGCGGGGCCGCAAGATGCCCGCCGGAGCCCGGAGCGAACCACCGGGCGGTGGCGGGGCCCCTGTCGGCACCGCCACCGGCCGATGGTTATTCGGCCTCGGCCTCGGCGGCCGGGGCCGGGGCCGGGGCCGCCGCAGCCGGCCCCGTGACGGTGACCGTGGCCGTCTCCGTGTCCTCCGGGTGGTGGCAGGCCACCTGGTGGCCCGGCTTCAGGGCCAGGAGCGGGGGTTCCTGCGTGCCGCAGATCTCCGTGGCCTTCCAGCACCGCGTGTGGAAGCGGCAGCCGCTCGGCGGGGAGATCGGCGAGGGGACGTCGCCCTTGAGCAGGATGCGGCCGCTCTTGACGCCCCGGCGGCGCGGGTCCGGGACCGGGACGGCCGAGAGGAGCGCCTTCGTGTACGGGTGCATCGGGTTCGCGTACAGCGAGTCGCGGTCCGTCAGCTCGACGATCTTCCCGAGGTACATCACCGCGATCCGGTCCGAGACGTGCCGGATGACCGACAGGTCGTGGGCGATGATCACGTAGGTGAGGCCCAGCTCCTCCTGGAGGTCGTCCAGCAGGTTCACCACCTGGGCCTGGATCGAGACGTCCAGCGCCGACACCGGCTCGTCCGCCACCACGAGTTTCGGGTTGAGGGCCAGCGCGCGGGCGATGCCGATGCGCTGGCGCTGGCCGCCGGAGAATTCGTGCGGGTAGCGGTTGTAGTGCTCCGGGTTCAGGCCCACCAGCGAGAGGAGCCGCTGGACCTCCTTCTTGAGGCCGCCCTCGGGGCTGACTCCCTGGAGCTTGAAGGGGGCGCCGACGATGGTGCCGACCGTGTGGCGCGGGTTGAGCGAGCCGTACGGGTCCTGGAAGATCATCTGGACGTCGCGGCGCAGCGGCCGCATGGCCCCCACGCCGAGGTGGGTGATGTCCTTGCCCTCGAACTCCACCGTGCCACCGGTCGGTTCGAGCAGCCGGGTGATCAGCCGGCCCATGGTCGACTTGCCACAGCCGGACTCGCCGACGATGCCGAGGGTCTCACCGCGCCGGACGTCGAAGTCGATGCCGTCGACGGCCTTCACGGCCCCGGACTGGCGGCGCAGCAGCCCCTTGTGGATGGGGAAGTGCTTGACCAGCCCGGTGACCTTGAGCAGGGGCTCCTCGGCCGTGGCGGTGCCGCCCGACGTCCCGCCCGCGGCCCCGTCCGCCGTCTTCTTCATGTCCGTCGTATCGGTCACAGCTTCGGCGCAATCTCTTCGGTCCAGATCCGGGTCCGGTCCTCCTGCGACATGTGGCAGGCGGACCAGTGTCCGGCACTGGTCAGGGCCAGCTCGGGCCGCTGGGTGCGGGTGACGCCGCCCTTGGGTACGTCGGCGAACGGGCAGCGCGGGTGGAAGGCACAGCCGCCGGGGATGTTGATCAGGCTGGGCGGCGAGCCCTTGACCGGGATCAGCCGCTCGGTCTGGTCGCGGTCGATGCGCGGCATGGAGCCGAGCAGGCCCCAGGTGTACGGGTGCCGGGGTTCGTAGAACACCTTCTCCGCACTGCCGCGCTCGACGCAGCGGCCGCCGTACATCACGAGGATCTCGTCGGCCATCTCCGCGACCACGCCGAGGTCGTGCGTGATCATGATGACGGCCGAGCCGAACTCCTTCTGCAGATCGCGGATCAGGTCGAGGATCTGCGCCTGGACGGTGACGTCGAGGGCGGTCGTCGGCTCGTCCGCGATGAGCAGTTCGGGGTTGTTGACCAGGGCCATCGCGATCATCGCGCGCTGGCGCATGCCGCCGGAGAACTCGTGCGGGTAGGAGTCCACCCGCTGGTCGGGCTCGGGGATGCCGACCCGGTCGAGCATTTCGACGGCGCGCTTGCGGGCCGTCTTCTTGTCGACGTCCTGGTGGGTCCGGTAGGCCTCGATGATCTGCTTGCCGACCGAGTAGTACGGGTGCATCGCGGACAGCGGGTCCTGGAAGACCATCGCCATCTTCTGCCCGCGCAGCTTGCGTACGTCGTCGGCGTCGGCCCGGACCAGGTCCTCGCCGTCCAGCAGCACCTCACCGGAGATGTGCGGGCGGCTGCGGGCGTTGCCGGTGCGGTGCAGGCCCATGATGGCCAGCGAGGTCACCGACTTGCCCGAGCCGGACTCCCCGACGATGCCGAGCGTCTTGCCGCGCTCCAGATCGAAGGAGAGTCCGTCGACGGACTTGACCAGGCCGTCGTCGGTCGGGAAGTGGACCTTGAGGTCGCGCACCGAGAGGAAGGCACGGGCGGGATCCGAGGGACCCGCCTGCTCGGGCACGAGGGAAGGGGTCGAAGGGGTCTCGGTCACGTCAGCCTCACGCGCGGGTCGATGACGGCGTACAGCATGTCCACGATCAGGTTGGCCATCACCACGAAGAGCGCGGCGAGCAGGGTGATTCCCATGATCACGGGGAGGTCGCCCTGGCCGATGGCGGCGACGGCCGCCGTCCCCAGACCCTGGAAGTTGAAGGTCGTCTCGGTCAGTACCGCGCCGCCGAGGAGTCCGCCGAGGTCGAGGCCGAACATCGTGACGATCGGGGTGAGCGTGGAGCGCAGGGCGTGCTTGCGGATGACCACGCGCTCGGTGAGGCCCTTGGCCCGGGCGGTGCGGATGTAGTCCTCGCCCATGACCTCCAGCATCGTCGCCCGGGTGATCCGGGCGTACGTCGCGGCGAAGAGGAAGGCGAGGGTGATCCAGGGCAGGATCATGCTGTTGAGCCAGGCGACCGGATCCTCGGTGATGGGACGGTAGTTGGAGACGTCCAGCCAGCCGAGGCCGTAGACGAAGACGGCCGGGGCGACCATGCCGGTGAAGAAGATGGGCAGCGACACACCGGCCAGCGCGCCGACCATCACGGTTCGGTCGATGGCCGTTCGGCGTTTGAGCGCCGAGACCACGCCGGTGGCCACGCCCGCGAGCACCCAGATGACGGCGGCTCCCGAGGCGAGCGAGAGGGTGACCGGCATGCGGCTGGTCATCAGCTGCCAGACCGGGGCCTCGCTCTTGAAGGAGTAGCCGAAGCACGGGGCCGGGCAGTGCGTCTGCTCGACGCCGGAGTCGTAGTCGCGACCGGCCACGACTCCCTTGAGGAAGAGCAAGTACTGCTCGGATATGGGCTTGTCGAAGCCCATTTTCACGCGGATGCCCGCCAAGGCGGTTTCGTTGGTCTCGCGGCCGGCGTACATGAGCGCCGGGTCGGACCCGGTGATCTTCGGCACCGCGAAGAAGATGCCAAAGGTGACCACGGAGACCACCAGCAGCGTGGCGACGACATTGAACAGCCGCCTGAGGAGGTAGACGAGCACTGCAGTCGGCCGCTCCGGCGGGCGGCCGCCGCCCCTTGTGGGGACGGCAGCCACCGCCTAACGGCCTTCACCTGCCCTTCGGACTAGCGCATGTGCGGTGAAGGCACGTGCCGACTGTTACTTGACGACGCCCAGCGTGGCGAGGTCGATGCGGCCCATGGAGTCGTTGAAGTAGACGTTCGTCAGCCGCGGGTTGTGGTAGACGAGGGCCTTGTCGAAGTTGATGGGAAGGTAGAGCGCCTTCTCCATGACCTTCTTGTTGATGTCGGTGTAGAAGGGCGCGGCCTCTTCCGGCGTGGCGGCGGAGGCGGCCTTCTTGAACAGCCCGTTGACCTCGGGGTCGTTCAGCATCGTGTAGTTGTTGTTGCCGTTCGGCAGGATGAACGAGCCGTCGACCAGCGGCTGCAGGAAGCCGGCGCCGCTGTTGAAGTCGGCACCCCAGCCCATGACGATGATGCCGTAGTTCTTCTTCTTCACGTTCTCGGGCGAACCGATCGTGGAGGAGGAGAGCTTGCCGTCGTACTGGTCGATCGAGGCGTCGATGTTGACGGCCTTGAGCGCGGCCTGGAGCGACTCGGCGGTCTTGACCTCGGGGGCGCGGTTGTTGCGCACCGCGATGGTGGTCTTGAAGCCGCCGGGCTGGCCACAGGCGGCGAGAGCGGCCTTGGCCTTGTCGATCTGCGGCGCGCCGGCGGTCAGGCCCCACGGGTCGTAGGACTTGTCGGAGCCGGGGATGCCGGGCGGCAGCATGTTCGCGCCGAGGTCACCACTGGTCGGGCCGCCGCGGGCGGTCTGCAGCGACTTGGGGTCGGCCGCGTAGATGACGGCCTTGCGGCACTCGATGTTGTCGAACGGCGCGACCGTCTGCGGGAAGGCCATGTAGCGGATGTAGCCCGTGAAGGGGTTGTCCGCGTTCTTCTTCAGGTCCGGGGTCTGCAGGATCTTGTTCTTCGCGGCCTGCTGGACACCGGTGCCGTCGACGGCGAGGTCGATGTCGCCGGAGAGCAGGCGCGCGTCCATGTCGTCCGGGTTGGTGGTGACCGTGAAGGAGACCTTGTCCGGCAGCGCCTTGCGGATCGTGTCGGTCTTCGGGTCCCAGTTCTCGTTGCGGACCAGGGTGGCGCCCTTGCCCGCGGTGAAGGACTCGACCTTGTACGGGCCCGTGGAGACGGGCTTGTTGGTGTACTTGGCGCCCTCGTCCTTGGCCACCGGGACCGGCGAGGAGGACGGCATGGCCAGCAGGTAGCTGAAGTCCGAGTTGGCGCTCGCCAGGTTGAAGACGATCGTCTTGTCGTCCGGCGTCTGGACGGACTTGAGCCCCATCTTGTTGGGGTCGGTGTCCTTGTACGGGCCGGGGTACTTCTGGCCCTGGTCCAGTTGGTCGATCAGGTACGTCGGACCACCGGAGAGGACGTCCTGCGCGAAGACGCGCTCGACGCCGTACTTGATGTCCTTCGAGGTGATCGGCGTGCCGTCCTCGAACTTCACGCCGTCCTTGAGCTTCAGCGTGTAGGTCTTGCCGTCGTTGCTGAGCACGGGCAGGGCCTCGGCGAGGTCCGGGACCAGCTTGGTGCCGTCCTTGCCGGGCTTGCTGTCGTAGGCCAGCAGCTGGCGGATGTACAGGCGCTGGATGTTCCAGACGAAGCCGTAGTAGGCGCGCGCCGGGTCGAGGTAGTCGACGTCCTGGGGCGACCAGAGCTTCAGCTCGCCGCCCTTCTTGTCGGACGCGTTGACGACACCCTTGGTCGCGGCGTCGAAGGCCGCGCCGTTGGAGGCCTTGTCCTTCGAGCCGTCATCGCCCTTGCCACCGCACGCGGCGGTCAGCGACAGGGCTGCGACCACGGCGGTGATCGCGATTGCCTGCTTTCTGCGGATCACGTTTGTCCAACCTCCATGAGTGGATGACATGAGTGGATGAGTCGAGGACTCGGATCAGTTGCCCTTGGGGTCGAGCGCGTCGCGCAGACCGTCCCCGAAGAGGTTGAACGCCAGGACGGTGATGAAGATCGTCACCCCGGGGACCACCATGTACATGGGGTCGAACTGGTAGATGGGGACGGCGTCGGAGAGCATCTTTCCCCAGGACGCGGTGGGCGGTTTGACGCCCGCGCCGAGGAAGCTCAGGGCCGCTTCCGTCAGGATGTTGGTCGGGATGATCAGCGTCGAGTAGACGAGGATCGGCGCGACCAGGTTCGGCAGCAGCTCCTTGAACAGGATGTACACCCGGCCGGCGCCGAGACTGCGGGCGGCCTCGACGTACTCGCGCTCGCGCAGCGAGATCGTCTGGCCGCGGACGATCCGGCCGATGTACGGCCAGCCGAAGAACCCGATCACCAGGACCAGGACGCCCATCCGTACGCCCGAACCCTCGAACCCCCAGAGGGAGTTGGGGACCACGGACACCAGGGCGATGGTGAACAGCAGCTGCGGGAAGGCCAGCAGCAGGTCCATGACGCGGCTGATGACTCCGTCGACCCAGCCGCCGAGGAAGCCCGCCAGCGTGCCCAGCAGGCTGCCGAGGACCACGGAGACGATGGCCGCCAGGAAGGCGACGGTCAGGGAGATGCGGGCGCCGAAGACGATCCGGCTGAACACGTCGCGGCCGTTGGTGGGTTCGACGCCGAGCAGGAAGTCGGAGCTCATTCCGCCGTAGGACCCGATCGGTGTGCCCAGGTTCGGGTCGATCATGTCCTCGTGGAACTCGTTGGGCGGGTGGCCCAGCAGGCTCACGATCTGCGGCGCGAACACCGCCACCAGGATCAGGAGGAGCACGACGATGCCGCCCGTGAGCGCGACTTTGTCGCGCTTGAGCCGCATCCACGCGATGCGGCCGGGTGAGCGGCCTTCGATGGCCTTGGCTGGGACGTCGGCTACGGACACGGGAGCGGGAGTCTCCGCGCTCGTGTCATGCAGTGGTGCCGTCATCTGGTGGGGACCCCTCTCGGCCGACGGGTGGTCGGCCCATGCCCGCCGCTGTGGCGGCGTTGGTGCGGAGTGGCGCTCGGAGAGCGTGGGAGGTGCGGGAGTGCGGGTGGTGCGGGTGACTGCGTTGGCTTCAGTGCGTTGGCTTCGGTGGCGCGTGCTGCGTGGTGCGTGAGGTGCAGGAACCGCAAGAAGTGCAAGGTGAAGTGCAGGGTGAAATACAGATGCCGAGCCGGGGAACAGCAGGACTGACCGGCTCTTGGGTGGGGAGTCTTCATGGGGCGCTCGATCACCCGCCAGACCCGCAGATGAATGGATGCGCAACCGTGATGTGAAGGCCCGTTACCCGCTATCCGGACTACGGTGCCTCCTCAGCGGAGCAAGACCGTCCGTTCGGTACGCAATCGGACATCAAGCCCAACCCTCGCTTCTCGTGCGCTAATTGGGCACCGGCGCGGGGACAAACGGGGACATGAAGGAGGCCGCACGGAACCGGGGTTCCATGCGGCCTGATACGCGCGTCTCAGGGGGTGGTCAGTACGCCGGCCCCTGGCCCTCGCGGTCGTAGAACGGGCGCGCCTGCGCGCGCAGCCACATCGCGACCGGATCGTGCTCGTCCGCGAGCGCGACCGTGCACACCGGGACGCCCTCGGGCACGGCCCCCACGGACTGGCGCATCATCTCGCGCACCGATTCCAGGGCGGGCGCGGAGGCGTCGTAGAGGTCGAGGCCGACGGCCAGGTACGGCGATCCGAGCACCGGCTGCACCCAGGCGCGGCGCAGCGCCCGCACGGCGGGCGTGCGGTGGGCGTGCTGGGTGAGCAGCCCGTAGAACTGCGGGAGCTCGATCGAGGGCTCGGACAGCCGCAGGGGACCCGCGGGCATCCGGTCGAGGCCGGTGGCGATCCGGCGCAGGTCGGCCCACGGGACGCCGAGGCCGCCGCCCTGGGCGTGCGGATTCAGCCACAGGCCCCAGCGGTCGGGGTAGAGGGCGCGGGCGACGTCGCGCCCGGTGACCACCTCGTAGCCGCGGTTCCATCCGCTGGCGGCCAGCTCCTGCGGCGAGGTCACGCACGGGGCGTACCCGAGGCCCTCGACCTCCATCCCGCCGTACTGGGCGTCCGGCGAGCCGGACTGCCCCTGCCACAGCAGCATCCAGAGCCGGCCCTCGGCCAGCCCGTGGAGCAGCTGCTCATAGCTGTCATAGCGCCCGGGTGTCACCTGGCGCAGCATGTGCTCGACCTGCCCGGCCGCGGCCGTGCCTGACGCACTCACCCGGTACCCCTCTTCGTCCGCCCGTCGCCCACGCGTACCCCGGACACGCGTGGCCGGGCAATGCGAACAGCTTAAGCGCGACTACGGCAGGTAGAACGGGCGCACGCGCTCACGGATCCAATCGGCCACCGGGTCCTCCACCGCGTCGAGGAGGATCAACTGCACCGGCCAGGGCGGCTGGACCCGTCCGAGGGCCCGGCCGAGGGCGTCCATCGGGGCATTCCGGTTCTCGGGCTCCCATCCCAGCAGGCGGACACCGATGTACAGCTGCGGGTCCCCGGCCTCGACGCTGGCCAGGCAGCGGTGGGCGGCCGCGATCACCCCGCTGGCCCGGAATTCCTCGGCCGCGGCGGTCAGGAAGTCCACCGGGTCGTGCTGCCAGTCGGGCTCGTACAGGCGGACCCGGCCGCCGCTCGCCGGACCGTCCAGTTCGCTGCGCCCGGCCCGGCAGAGCACGGCCACGGCGGGCGGCGGCAGCGGGACGCCGACGGCGCCCTCGGGGTTCACGGCGATGCCGAGCTGCGGGGGCAGACCGCGGGCGAATTCGACGGCGGGGGCCACGGCGAAGTCCATGCCGGTGCCCACGCACGCCAGGAACTGCGCCTCGGAGCTGTAGACGGGCACGTAGGCGGCGCCGCCGATGTCCATGGTCGGCAGGCTCAGGCCCGCGGCCCCGGGGCCGCTGCCCGCGGGGAGCGGGACCCAGACGTGACTGCGGGCCAGGGTCTCCAGGATCCGGGGTCCGGCCTGCGGGTCGCCCATCGCCGTACCGAGGACCGCTTCGAGTTCGTTGGCCGGCCAGCCGTTGCCCTGCATGCCCGTGTCTCCCCGTGTCCGTGCCGGTGCCGGTGCCCTCGCCGGTGACGCCCACCGTCGCCGCCGACCGTCACCGCTGTCGCCGCTGTCACCGCCGAGGCTAATGCGTCCCCGGCCCGGCGCCGAAGCCGATCCGGGTGACCCGGGCGGCCGCCTCACGGTCGAGCAGGACGGCGGAGGCGCAGCCGGCCGGAAGCCGGCCCGCTTCGGCCTCGAGCAGCAGCCGGGTGACCGCGCCGCGGTGCCGGGCGAAGGCGTACGCCGACACTCCGCGGCCCCGGGCCCGCTGCCCGGCCAGCGCCTGCTCGGCCGTGGCGTCGAGCAGCACCAGGTGCAGGGCGCGGCCCCGGCGGCGGGCGGCGCCGGCCAGCAGCGCCCGTACCCAGGCCTGCGTGCCGCAGTCGTGGACGACGGCCGAGTCCCCCGAGCGCAGCACCTGCCACAGCCTCCAGTAGTGCGCGGCGCGCACCAACGGCCGGTAGGCGGCGTACGGCAGGCCCCCGGGCATCCGGCGCTCCCAGCGCGCGCGGGTGTCCTGGGAGTCGATCCCGCCGCCCGCGACGGCGCGCTCGATGAGGGTGCTCTTGCCGCCGCCGGGGAGGCCGGACACGACGACGATGTCCCCGTCGGCGAAGCCGAGCCGGACCGGGCCGCCGCGGGGCGCCGCACCCCGGCCGCGCAGGTCCCGCACAACGGCGCCGGAGCCGACGCCGGGGCCGACGCCGGGGGCGGCCGCTTCCCGCGCCCGCCGCCCCGGCTGGACCGGTACGCCACCCACCGTCGCGCCCGCCCCTGCCCCTGCCACCGCGCCCGCCGTCGTCGCCGTCCCTGCCGCCGTCCCCGCCGCCGCGCCGAATCTGCGCACAGTGATCGCCTCCCCCGGATCGGGTCACCAGGACCCTTGCCCCCTGAGTGTAAAGAGACGGTAATGCGGCGGACATGGTTCCGGTCGGGTCGTCGGGCCAGGGGCGGGCGTCGGCCCCGTCCGGGGGCCCGCACGCCCATTCGGGTCCGGGCCGTGCAATGATGTGCGCCATCTGGACCCAACTGCATAAAGGCCGCTTGAATCCACGCGGGAGAGTCCCGGGAGCTGCTCCGCACCCCGGGCGCCGAAGGAGCAAGACCCTCCCTTGAATCTCTCAGGCCCCGTACCGCGTGGATGAGGCAGATCTGAAAAGCGAGCCGCACCGCCTCCTGGCCGGTGCGCGCTCCACCCAAGGTGCAAGTCGAGGAACTCGGTGCGAATCGAGGAACTCTCGGCGAACCTCTCAGGTTCCGATGACAGATGGGGAGGATCCTCCTCGTCATGTCATGTCGATGCCCTGTCGATGCCCCGGGACCTGGGAGCCACACCCATGAGCACTGCCCCCCGCCTGACCGCCCTTGACGCGCTGCACCGTTCCCTCGGTGCGACGATGACCGACTTCGCGGGCTGGGACATGCCGCTGCGGTACGGCAGCGAGCGCGACGAGCACAACGCCGTCCGCACCAAGGCAGGCCTGTTCGACCTGTCCCACATGGGCGAGATCACCCTGACCGGCCCCGAGGCCGTCAAGGTCCTCGACCACGCGCTGGTCGGGAACATCTCCACCGTCGGCGTCGGCCGGGCCCGGTACACGCACATCTGCCGCGAGGACGGCGGCATCCTCGACGACCTGATCGTCTACCGCCTCGGCGAGACCGAGTTCATGGTCGTCGCGAACGCCTCCAACGCCCAGGTCGTCCTCGACGCCCTCACGGAGCGCGCCGCCGGTTTCGACGCCGAGGTCCGCGACGACCGCGACGCGTACGCCCTGCTCGCGGTCCAGGGCCCGGAGTCCCCGGACATCCTGAAGTCCCTGACCGACGCCGACCTGGACGGTCTGAAGTACTACGCCGGTCTGCCCGGCACGGTCGCCGGCGTGCCCGCGCTGATCGCGCGCACCGGCTACACCGGCGAGGACGGCTTCGAGCTGTTCGTCGCCCCCGAGCACGCCGTGGAGCTGTGGCAGGCGCTGACCAAGGCGGGCGAGGGCGTCGGCCTGATCCCCTGCGGCCTGTCCTGCCGCGACACGCTGCGCCTGGAGGCGGGCATGCCGCTGTACGGGCACGAGCTGACGACCGCGCTGACCCCCTTCGACGCGGGTCTGGGCCGGGTCGTGAAGTTCGAGAAGGAAGGCGACTTCGTCGGCCGCGCCGCCCTGGAGGCCGCCGCCGAGCGCGCCGCCTCCGCGGCCCCGCGCAAGCTGGTCGGCCTGATCGCCGAGGGCCGTCGCGTCCCGCGCGCCGGGTTCCCGGTCGTCGCCGACGGCCAGGTCATCGGCGAGGTCACCTCGGGCGCACCGTCCCCGACGCTGGGCAAGCCGATCGCCATGGCGTACGTCGACGCGGCGCACGCCGCACCGGGCACCTCCGGCGTCGGCGTCGACATTCGCGGTACCCATGAGCCGTACGAGGTCGTGGCCCTGCCGTTCTACAAGCGCCAGAAGTGACGCTTCCCCCCACCGGGAAGCCCGCTTCACCTCGTCAGACCCCTGTCCATCAGCACTCCCCCGCATCCAGGAGAATCAGGTCATGAGCAACCCCCAGCAGCTGCGTTACAGCAAGGAGCACGAGTGGCTGTCGGACGCCGTGGACGGCGTCGCGACGGTCGGCATCACGGAGTTCGCGGCCAACGCGCTCGGTGACGTCGTATACGCCCAGCTGCCCGCGGTGGGCGACAGCGTGACCGCGGGCGAGACCTGCGGCGAGCTGGAGTCGACCAAGTCCGTCAGCGACCTGTACTCCCCCGTCACGGGCGAGGTCGTCGAGGCCAACCAGGACGTCGTGGACGACCCGGCGCTCGTCAACACCGCTCCGTTCGAGGGTGGCTGGCTGTTCAAGGTGCGCCTCGCGGGCGAGCCGGACGACCTCCTCAGCGCCGACGAGTACGCCGCGCTCACCCACTCCGACAACTGACACCCCAGGGGATCCTGATGTCCGTTCTCAACACCCCTCTGCACGAGCTCGACCCCGACGTCGCCGCCGCCGTCGACGCCGAACTCGTGCGCCAGCAGTCCACCCTGGAAATGATCGCGTCGGAGAACTTCGCTCCGGTCGCCGTCATGGAGGCCCAGGGCTCGGTCCTGACCAACAAGTACGCCGAGGGCTACCCCGGCCGCCGTTACTACGGCGGCTGCGAGCACGTCGACGTCGTCGAGCAGATCGCGATCGACCGGATCAAGGCGCTCTTCGGCGCCGAGGCCGCGAACGTGCAGCCGCACTCGGGTGCGCAGGCCAACGCGGCCGCGATGTTCGCGCTGCTGAAGCCGGGCGACACGATCATGGGCCTGAACCTGGCCCACGGCGGTCACCTGACCCACGGCATGAAGATCAACTTCTCCGGCAAGCTCTACAACGTGGTCCCGTACCACGTCGACGAGACCGGCCGGGTGGACATGGCCGAGGTCGAGCGCCTCGCCAAGGAGTCCAAGCCGCAGATGATCGTCGCGGGCTGGTCCGCCTACCCGCGCCAGCTGGACTTCGCCGCCTTCCGCCGCATCGCGGACGAGGTCGGCGCGTACCTGATGGTCGACATGGCGCACTTCGCCGGTCTGGTCGCCGCGGGCCTGCACCCCAACCCGGTGCCGCACGCCCACGTCGTCACCACCACCACGCACAAGACCCTCGGCGGTCCGCGCGGTGGCGTGATCCTGTCCACGCAGGAACTGGCCAAGAAGATCAACTCCGCGGTCTTCCCGGGTCAGCAGGGCGGCCCGCTGGAGCACGTGATCGCGGCCAAGGCGGTCTCCTTCAAGGTCGCGGCCTCGCCCGAGTTCAAGGAGCGCCAGGAGCGCACCCTGGAGGGCGCGAAGATCATCGCCGAGCGCCTGGTGCAGGACGACGTCACCAAGGTCGGCGTCTCCGTCCTCTCCGGCGGTACGGACGTGCACCTGGTCCTGGTCGACCTGCGCGACTCGGAGCTGGACGGCCAGCAGGCCGAGGACCGTCTCCACGAGATCGGCATCACGGTCAACCGGAACGCCATTCCCAACGACCCGCGGCCGCCGATGGTCACCTCGGGCCTGCGGATCGGCACCCCGGCCCTGGCCACCCGCGGCTTCGGCGCCGAGGACTTCACCGAGGTGGCCGAGATCATCGCCGCCGCGCTGAAGCCGGAGTTCGACGCCGAGGACCTCAAGGCGCGCGTCTCCGCGCTCGCCGCGAAGTTCCCGCTGTACCCGTCGCTCTAAGCGACCCCGGGGCCCGGCCTTGTTTTCCACAGGGCTGGGCCCTCTTCGCGACCAAGGTCCCAGACGGGCATGCCTTTCTGCCTATGAAGTAGGCAAATTCCGGCAAATAGGCTTCGAGTAAAGGCAGTGCGGCAGCGGCCAGCCCAGGCATCCCCGTCAGGACGGATACCCCCTCATGGACATGAGCGCAGCGAACAGGAAGGGACTCGGTCTCTTCTCGCTGGTCATGATCGGCATCGGCTCGATCTTCGGCTCCGGCTGGCTCTTCGGAGCGGGGACGGCGGCCCAGGTCGCGGGTCCGGCGGCGCTCGTCGCCTGGGTGATCGGCGCCGTCTTCATCGGCATGATCGCCATGTCCTACGCCGAGGTGGGCGCCGCCCACCCGATCCCGGGCGGCATGGCCCGCTACGGCCACCTCTCGCACGGGCCGGTGCTGGGCTTCATCACCGGCTGGGCGGTGTGGATCGCGGTCGCCTCCCTGATCCCGATCGAGTCGATCGCCGCGACCCAGTACATGTCGTCCTGGAGCTTCGGCTGGGCCGGGGACCTGGTGGACACCCGGTCCCACCAGCTGACCACCTTCGGCATGCTGGTGGCCCTGGCGCTGACCGTGCTGCTGTGGCTGTCCTGCTACTGGTCGGTCCAGCTGCTGGCCCGGATCAACGCCGGGCTGACCCTGGTCAAGTTCGCCATCCCGGTGCTCGCCGTGATCGCGCTGGTCGCCTCCGGCTTCCACACCGAGAACTTCACCGCCCACGGCGGCTTCGCGCCCAACGGCTGGTCCGCCGTCCTGACCGCCGTGACCACCTCCGGCGTGGTCTTCGCCTTCAACGGCTTCCAGGCCGTGGTCAACCTCGGCGGGGCCGCCAAGAACCCCGGCCGCGCCATCCCGATCGCCCTGGTCGGCGCGCTCTCCCTGGGCCTGGTCATCTACCTCGCCCTCCAGGCCGCCTTCCTGGGCGCCGTACCGCCCGAGCACCTCGCGCAGGCCGGCGGCTGGGCCGGAGTGAACTTCAACTCCCCCTTCGCCGAACTCGCCAAGCTGCTGATGATCCACTGGGTCGTGGTGATGCTCCAGTTCGGCGCCTTCATCTCGCCCGCCGGTTCCAACATCGCCAACGTGGCCTCGGCCGCGTACATGGTGCGGAACCTCTCCGAGACCGGTTTCTTCCCCGAGCGGCTCAAGCGGACCCACCCGGTCTACGGCACCGCGCGGCCCGCGATGTGGCTGAACCTCGGCTTCTCGGTGCTGCTGCTGGTCACCGTCGGCCACAGCTGGAAGACCCTGGCCCCGGTCATCTCGGCCGCGATGGTCATCTCGTACCTGATCGGCCCCGTCGCGGTCGGCGTCTTCCGGATCACCAAGCCGGGCCTCGAGCGGCCCTTCCGGCTGCCGCTGGCCTCCGTACTGTGCCCGCTGACCTTCGTCTTCGCGGCCTGCGCGCTGTACTGGTCGAAGTGGCCGAACACCGGGATCGTGACCGGGCTCACCCTGGTCGCGGCCCCGGTCGCGGCGGTGGTCCTGGTCCGCAAGGGTGAGAAGGACCTGGTCAGGCAGTTCGCCCCGGCCTGCTGGATCGTGGTCTTCCTCGGCTGTCTGTCCCTGCTGTCCTGCCTGGGCAGCACCGACTTCGGAGGCACCGGTCTGATCCCGGACGGCCTGGACATCGCCCTGGTCGCGGGCCTGGCCGTCGCCGTCTACTACTGGGCCGTGCGCGCCGGTGTCGAGGCCCACCGGGCCGGGCTCCCGGGCCCCGACCCGGTGCTCGACGCCGAGCCGGGCGCCGAGCCGGGTGCCGAGCCCGGCGCCGGGGATCGTGCCGGTACCGACGAGCGGGGACGTGAGCTGTCGCACGTCTGACGTCCCCCCGACCCGTCCGGCAGCCGAGCCGTTCACCTCACCGCGTTAAGCTCGGCTGTCGGACAAAATCCGAACAATCCGCCTCTCCTGCCCCCTCCCACCCCACGAGCAGACAAGGGAGTCCGCCACCGTGGCCATCTCCGTCTTCGACCTTTTCTCCATCGGCATCGGTCCGTCCTCCTCCCACACGGTCGGCCCGATGCGCGCCGCGCGCATGTTCGTGAACCGGCTGAAGAAGGACGGTGTCCTCGCCCAGACCGCCTCCGTACGGGCCGAGCTCTTCGGCTCGCTCGGCGCCACGGGGCACGGCCACGGCACCCCCAAGGCGGTCCTGCTGGGCCTGGAGGGCCACTCCCCCCGCTCCGTGAACGTGGAGACCGCCGACGCCGAGGTCGAGCGCATCCGCCAGAGCGGCCGGCTGCGGCTGCTCGGCACCGAGATAGGCGATGGTCACGAGATCGCCTTCGACGAGCCGAACCAGCTGATCCTGCACCGCCGCCGCTCGCTGCCGTACCACGCGAACGGCATGACCCTCTTCGCCTACGACGAGGCCGGCACCCCGCTGCTGGAGAAGACCTACTACTCGGTCGGCGGCGGGTTCGTCGTGGACGAGGACGCGGTCGGCGAGGACCGGATCAAGCTCGACGACACCGTGCTGAAGTACCCCTTCCGCTCCGGTGACGAGATGCTGCGGCTGGCGAACGAGAGCGGCCTGTCGATCTCCTCGATGATGCTGGAGAACGAGAAGGCCTGGCGCACGGAGGAGGAGATCCGCGAGGGCCTCCTGGAGATCTGGCGGGTCATGCAGGCCTGCGTCGCGCGCGGCATGTCCCGCGAGGGCATCCTGCCGGGCGGTCTGCGGGTCAAGCGCCGCGCCGCCGGCACCGCCCGCCAGCTGCGCGCCGAGGGCGATCCGCAGGCGCACGCGATGGAGTGGGCGACGCTGTACGCGATGGCCGTCAACGAGGAGAACGCGGCGGGCGGCCGGGTCGTCACCGCCCCCACCAACGGCGCGGCGGGCATCATCCCGGCGGTCCTGCACTACTACATGAACTTCGTGCCGGGCGCGGACGAGGACGGCGTGGTCCGCTTCCTCCTGTCGGCGGGCGCGATCGGCATGCTGTTCAAGGAGAACGCCTCGATCTCCGGCGCCGAGGTCGGCTGCCAGGGCGAGGTGGGCTCGGCCTGCTCGATGGCGGCGGGCGCCCTCGCCGAGGTGCTGGGCGGCACCCCGGAGCAGGTGGAGAACGCGGCCGAGATCGGCATGGAGCACAACCTCGGCCTGACCTGCGACCCGGTCGGCGGGCTCGTGCAGATCCCGTGCATCGAGCGCAACGGCATGGCGGCGGTCAAGGCCGTCACGGCGGCGAAGATGGCGATGCGCGGCGACGGCACCCACAAGGTCTCCCTGGACAAGGTCATCAAGACCATGAAGGAGACCGGCGCCGACATGAAAGTGAAGTACAAGGAGACGGCGCGCGGCGGTCTCGCGGTCAACGTCATCGAGTGCTGACCGCCCGCCTCGCGCCCTGGCCGGCGAGGCGACGAGGTCGTCACCGGGGCCCGGTCCGCCACCGCGGACCGGGCCCCCGCGCATCGGGCCGGGGCAGGGGCGGGGACGTACGCGTGCAACCGTGAGGCCGTATGGCGTGTCTTCCACGATGACACTACTGTCCCCACATCCGAAGAATCGGGGGACGTCATGCTCCGCCACCTCATACGCTCCGTCCGCGACTCAGTCCACCACCTGCTCCGGAGCCCGCGCCTCGGCTCCGCCCACCGCCGACGTCTGGCGGCCGTCACCGCCGGGGTCCTGCTGACCGCCGGATTCGGCCTCGCCGTACCGGCCTCGGCATCCGCCACCGCGACCCCGCTCGTGACCAATGCCCGCTGGGGCGGGCACTGCACGTACGACCGGATCGTCATCGACCTCCAGGGCTCCGTGCCCGGGGTCACCGTCACTCCCGTCTCCGAGCTGGTCTACGACGGATCCGGCAAGCCGGTCCCGCTCGCCGGGTCGTACTTCCTGGAGATCCGCCTGCACCCGGCCGCCGCGCACGACGAGGCCGGGCAGTCCGTCTACACCGGCCCCCGGCTGCAGAAGATCTACCTGCCGAAGCTCAAGGGCCTGGCCTTCACCGGTGACTTCGAGGGCTACGTCACCTTCGGCGCCGCCTTCGACACGGCGCCGCGGTTCACCACCTCCACGCTGCACTCCCCGGAGCGCTTCGTGGTCGACATCGCGCACCCGAACACCTGCTGACGGCGGTAAGGCGGGACCGGGCGGGCGCCCGGTCCCGCCCCTCCCACGGGCGGTGGACGGGCCCCCGGACAGCGGCGGCCGACGCCCCGTCGCGCCTGGTCGGGTAGGGTCAATGCGCCTTGGTGTACGGGAAACCGGTGGAAGACCGGTGCGGCCCTCGCCACTGTGAACGGGAAGTCCGGCGCCACTCCCACGGGAAGCCACTGGACCGGGCGGGAGACCGCACGGACCGGGAAGGCGGCGCCGCGGCATCAGCACCCGTGAGCCAGGAGACCGACCGGGGTGCGTTGTTCCATCCACGAGGTGCTGGAGAGGTCTCCCCACACATGCACATAGCCGAGGGCTTCCTGCCCCCGTTGCACGCGGCCGCCTGGGGCGTCGCGTCCGCCCCCTTCGTCCTGCACGGAGTGCGCGCCCTGACCCGCGAGGTCAAGGCCAATCCGGAGAGCACCCTGCTGCTCGGGGCGTCCGGAGCGTTCACTTTCGTCCTGTCCGCCTTGAAGATCCCGTCGGTGACGGGCAGTTGCTCGCACCCCACCGGGACGGGGCTGGGCGCGATCCTGTTCCGGCCGCCGATCATGGCGGTGCTGGGCACGATCACCCTGCTGTTCCAGGCCCTGCTGCTGGCCCACGGCGGGCTGACCACGCTCGGCGCCAACGTCTTCTCGATGGCGATCGCGGGCCCGTGGGCCGGGTACGCCGTCTACCGGCTGCTCAAGCGGTTCGACGCGCCGCTGATGGTCTCGGTCTTCTTCGGCGCATTCTTCGCCGACCTGATCACCTACTGCGTGACCAGCGTGCAGCTCGCGCTGGCCTTCCCGGACCCGGCGTCAGGCTTCGCGGGCTCGCTCGTGAAGTTCGGCGGGATCTTCGCGGTCACCCAGATCCCCCTCGCGGTGAGCGAGGGCCTGCTCACGGTGCTCGTGATGCGGCTGCTGATGCAGTCGAGCAAGTCCGACCTGGTGCGCCTCGGCGTGGCCCGGCTGACTGGCGGGCGCACCGCCGAGAAGCAGGGGGCGGCGCTCTGATGACCAGGAACGCGAAGATCAACACCGTGCTGCTGCTCCTCGTGGCGGCGCTGGCGGTCCTGCCGATCGCGCTGGGCATGGGCGAGGGCAAGGAGGAGCCGTTCACGGGCGCGGACGCGCAGGCGGAGTCGGCGATCACCGAGCTGAAGCCGGACTACGAGCCGTGGTTCTCCCCGCTGTACGAACCCCCGTCCGGGGAGGTCGAGTCGGCGCTCTTCGCCCTCCAGGCGGCCCTGGGCGCGGGCGTGCTCGCGTACTACTTCGGGGTGCGGCGCGGGCGTCGGCAGGGCGAGGCGCTGGCCGCCGCGGCCCACGCCCCCGGTGACGGGGCCGACCCGGCCGGCCGGGACGCGTAGCCGGTGCTCCCGATCGACGCCGCGGCGCACGGCAGCCGCTGGCGCCGCCGACACCCGCTGGAGAAGGCCCTGCTGGGGTTCGGGCTGACCGTCGCCGCGGTCTGCCTGCCGCCCTGGCCGGGCGGGCCCCTGGTGGCGGCCGCGACCCTCGCCGTGCTGCTGGGCCCGGCGGGGGTGGCCGGGCGTCAGCTGTGGCGCGCGTTCCGGATCCCGCTCGGGTTCTGTTTCACGGGGGCCGCGCCGCTGCTGTTCGCGGTGGGCGGCCCGGCGGGGCTGGTGTCCCTGGCCCCGGACGGGCCCCGGCACGCGGCCGAGTTGCTGCTGCGCACCTCGGCCGCCTCGCTCGGCGTGCTGCTGTTCGCCTTCACCACCCCCGTCTCGGACGTACTGCCCCGGCTGGTGCGGGCGGGTGTACCGGCGCCCGTCGTGGACGTGGCGCTGGTGATGTACCGGATCGGGTTCCTGCTGCTGGACTCGCTCGCGAAGATCCGCCGGGCCCAGGCGGCCCGGCTGGGCCACGCCGGCCGGGCGGCGGCGTGGCGCTCCGTCGCGGGGCTCGCCGCGACCGCCTTCGTCCGGGCCTTCGACCGCGCCTCCCGGCTCCAGAGCGGGCTGGCGGGGCGCGGCTACGACGGCACGCTGCGGGTGCTCGTCCCGGAGGTCACCCTGTCCTGGCGCTTCCTGGCCGCCTCGGGCGCCCTGCTGGCCGCGCTGACCACCGTCACCCTCGTCCTGAAAGGGCTGTACCTGTGAACCCGTTGGTGGAACTGGCCGGCGCGGGCTACGCGTACGAGGACGGGCCCGCGGTGCTGTCCGGCGTGGACTTCGCGATCGCCCCGGGCCGGGCCCTGGCCCTGCTGGGCCGCAACGGCAGCGGCAAGACCACGCTGATGCGCCTGCTCAGCGGCGGCCTGCGCCCGGCCGCGGGCGAACTGCGCCTGGACGGGGCGGTGGTGACCCACGACCGGGCCGGGCTGACCCGGCTGCGCACGTCCGTACAGCTGGTGGTCCAGGACCCGGACGACCAGCTCTTCGCGGCCTCCGTGGAACAGGACGTCTCCTTCGGCCCGATGAACCTGGGCCTGGCCGCCGAGGAGGTGCGGGCCCGGGTGGACGCGGCGCTGACCGCGCTGGACATCACCGCGCTGCGGGACCGGCCGACGCACCTGCTGTCCTACGGCCAGCGCAAGCGGGCCGCGATCGCGGGGGCCGTGGCGATGGCGCCGCGCGTGCTGATCCTGGACGAGCCGACGGCCGGCCTCGACCCGGACGGCCAGGAGCGGCTGCTGGACGTCCTGGCGGGCCTGCGGGCGGCCGGGACCACGGTGGTGATGGCCACGCACGACGTGGACCTCGCCGTCCGGTGGGCCGACGACGCGGCCGTCCTGACCCCCGCCGGCATCCGCCTCGGCCCGGCCGAGTCCCTCCTCGCGGACCCCGGCCTGCTGACGTCGGCGGGCCTGCGCCCGGCCTGGGCCCCGGCGGTGACGGCCCTCCTGCGGGGCCAGGGCCTCCTGTCCCCGCACTTGCCGGGGCCGAAGACCCCGGAGGCCCTGGCCGCCTGGCGGTAGGCCCGGTACGGGCTGCGGGGCGCGGTCGCGGCGGCGCGGGCGGCGCAAACCTAGGATGGCCGCATGTCGCTGCCGCATGCCATCCTCACCGCGCTGCTCGAAAAGCCCTCGTCGGGGCTGGAGCTGACCCGGCGGTTCGACAAGTCCATCGGGTACTTCTGGTCGGCCACGCACCAGCAGATCTACCGCGAGCTGGGGCGGCTGGAGGAGAGCGGGCTGATCCGGGCGCTGCCCAGCGAGCAGCCCGTACGCGGCCAGCGCAAGGAGTACGAGGTGCTGGCGGCCGGGAGCGCCGAGCTGGCGCGCTGGGTCGCGGAGAGCCAGGACCCCAAGCCCATCCGGGATCCGCTGCTGCTGCGCGTGCGCGCGGCCGGGGTCGTCGGGGCACGGGCGCTGGGCCCGGAGCTGCGGCGCCATCTGGAGCTGCACCGGCGGCAGTTGGCGCAGTACGAGGCCATCGACGAGCGGGACTTCCCGCCGGACCGGGACGCCGAGGAGGACCGGCTGCGCCGGCTCGTGCTGCACGGCGGGCTCGGTCTGGAGACGTTCTGGCTGCGCTGGCTGGAGGAGGCCGTGGCCGAGGTGGACCGGCTGGGCGGGGAGGAGCGGGGCGCGCCGGACGGTGGCTGACGCGCCTCCGCCCCGGCAGGCGGGGGCGGAGGCGGGTGCGGGACTACTTGTTCAGGGAGGCCCAGAACTCGTCGAAGCTCATCAGGCCGTCGCCGTTGGCGTCCTTGCTCGCGATGATCGCGTCCGCGACCGCACCGGTGACGTACGCGTCACCCATCGCCTTCATGGCCGCGCTGTACTCGTCGGCCGTGACGAAGCCGTCGCCGTCCGCGTCGAAGCGGCCGAACGTCGCCCGCGCGCTCTCGATGTCCGCCATGGGTCCACCCCTTCTTGGTGCTTGTTGACCGGCTCAGGGTAGCGGCCCCGGGACGGGCCGCCCGCCGGGGGGCCCGATCGAGCGGTCGATAGAAATGCGATTACCCCTCGGTAAGGCGGAAGCAATAATTCCAGCCAACAAATCGAGCCTCCACTTGTCACGCTCCGGCATCACCGCATAACGTAACGGCATTGCCGCCACACCAGGAGCGCAGGGCTCCCAGGGACAAGCGGCAACAAGGGCGATCACACAGGTGACGATCACAGTTGACGCATCATTCGAAGTTCTGCCCTTCACCCGTACCTGCCGCCACATCTGGGAAGATGGCGACCATGTGCTCATTGGCGTGAGTCCTGGTAACAGTTACTTCAGCGCCGAGCGCATCGCGAGCCTCTCCCAGTGGGCCACGACCCGCTTCGCCCAGGTCGACTTCGTCTACGCAGACCTCCACGTGGACCGGATGTTCGCCGCCTTCGGTTACACCCGGGAGCATGCGGAGAAGCGCGCCGCGAAGGAGATCAAGGCGGTGCGGCGGCGGATCTTGAAAGGCGTCGAGGAATCAGGTCCGCAGGACGCCGAGATCCGGGTGAGGGCACTCTCCGAATTCCAGGGCAACCCGGTCTACGAACTGCTGCACCGCCGTGTGCTGCATTTCCTGGAAACCGATGACGAGTTCCGCAAGGGGTGCGAGGAAATGGCACTCCACTTCGTGGGTTCGAAGCTCGCCGAGGGCGAATCCATCACCGATGAGCAGATGCGCGTCTGTTTCGACTACATGGCCGCGGAACTGCCGTTCTTCCTCGACACCCCGAGCATTCTCGGAGTGCCGTCCTCCGTCTCGGCCTACCACGTCAAGATGCCGCTGACCGATGTCCTCTACGCCCGTGGCGGGGGCCTGCGCGCGACCCGCAACCAGGCGTCCGCCGTCGTCCGGCCCGAGGTCCCGGTCCAGAGCACGCACACAGCACCAACCGAAAGGACCGTCGATGAGCGTCGAGCAGCTTGAGGGCAAGGAAGGCCTGGAGGCCGGGGAACCCCTCCTCGACTTCCCCCTCTCCCGGCGCGGCGACGTGCTGCCCGAGGAGTGCACCTGGCTGCGCGAGAAGGCCCCGGTCGCCAGGGTCCGTACCCTCACGGGCGACCCGGCCTGGCTGGTGAGCAGCTACGCGCTGGCCAAGCAGGTGCTGGAGGACGAGCGCTTCAGCCTCAAGGACACCGCGAACGCCGGAGTCCCCCGGCAGTACGCGCTGACGATCCCGCCCGAGGTCGTCAACAACATGGGCAACATCAACAGCGCCGGGCTGCGCAACGCCGTGATGAAGGCGCTCAACCCGCGCCAGAAGGGGCTCCAGGACTGGCTGGCGGCCAAGGCCGGCGAGCTGATCGACCAGCTCGTCGCCGAGGGCGGTCCGGCGGACCTGCGGGCCGGGTTCGCCGACCCCTTCTCGGCGGCGCTGCACTGCCAGGTGCTGGGTGTGCCCTTCGAGGACTGGCGGCGGCTGATGTCGGGGCTGGACGTCGCGTTCATGACCGCGCGCGAACCCTTCGCCGACTCGGCCCTCAACTGGTACAAGGACGTCGGGTACTTCTCCGACGCGCTGCGGGCCCAGCTGGCGCTGCCCGCCGAGGAGCGTACGGGGCTCCTCGGCAGGTTCGCGGAACTGAAGGAGGCCGACCCCGAGTCGGCGCACCTGACCGACGACATGTTCGCGACGGTCGCCGTCTCGCTCTTCGGCGCGGGCGCGGTCTCCACCTCGGCGTTCCTGGTCCTCGCGGTCCTCGCGCTGCTCCAGAGGCCCGAGCTGATCGGGTACCTGCGCGCCCACCCGGAGCGCATGGGCAAGGCCGTGGACGAACTGCTGCGCTGGAACCTGTCCGTGGGTGACGGGCTGCCGCGCCTCGCCATGGCGGACGTCCAGGTCGGTGACGTGCTGGTCAGGGAGGGCGAGCTGGTCCTCGTGCTCCTGGAGGGTGCCAACTTCGACCCGGAGGCCTTCGAGCGTCCGCAGGAGCTGGACCTGGAGCGGGACGCCCCGAACGCGAACCTGGCGTTCGGCGCGGGGCGGCATTTCTGCCCGGCGTCGGCGCTGGGCCGCGCTCACGCCGAGATCGCGCTGTCGGTGCTGGTCGACCGGCTGCCCGAGCTCCGGCTCGCGGTGCCGGCCGAGAACCTGGTGTGGCGCACGGGCTTCATCAAGCGGCTCCCGGAGCGGCTCCCCGTCGCCTGGTAGCCGGTCCGGCGGGACACGACGGTGCCCCGGGGGTCGGCGGACCCCCGGGGCACCGTCACGCCTGCCCCGGACTCAGCGGAAGATGCCGGTGTGACCGAGCGAGTAGCGGCCGGGCTGCGGGTACACGGCGAGACCGTGCGGGCCGCTGCCCACGGGAATCTTGGCGATCTCCTTGCCGCTCGCCGTGTCGATGGCGTAGACCTCGGAGTTGTAGCGGCCCGAGAGCCACAGCACCTTGCCGTCGGCCGAGACGCCGCCCATGTCGGGGCTGCCGCCGTCGGGCAGGTCCCACTTCTTGGTGAGCCGGTTCTGCTTGAAGTCGAAGACCGAGATGCTGCCCTCGCCGCGGTTGGAGATGTACATCTCCTTGGAGTCACGGCTCACGTACAGGCCGTGGCAGCCCTTTCCGGTGGGCAGCAGCTTCGGGGTGTCGAACGCGTCGCCGCTGAGCACCCACATGCCGTGCGCCATCATGTCCGCGACGTAGAAGGTCTTTCCGTCCGGGGAGACCTTGACGTCCTGCGGCATCGCGCCCTCGAAAGGCAGTTTCTGCTGCCCGATGACCTCCATCTTCTCGGTGTCGACCTTGAGGAGTTCACCGGAGAACTCGCAGGAGACGATGAAGTACCGGCCGTCCGCGGAGAAGTCCGCGTGATTGACGCCGAAGCAGGTCACGGGCACCGTCTTGACGCGGTCCATGGTGTGCGGATCGCGGAAGACCAGTTCCTTGTCCATCGAGGCCATGACGATCGCGTACTTGCCGTTCGGCGTGAAGTAGAGGTTGTACGGGTCGTGCACCTCGACGGGTGTGCCCGCCTCTCCGGTGGCGGGGTTGATCGGGGTGAGCGTGTGGCCCCGGTTGTTGTTCACCCACAGCGTCTTCAGGTCCCAGGACGGCACGACGTGCTGCGGCTGGACGCCGACGGGGATGGTCTCGATCACCTTGTACGTCGCCGGGTCGATGACGGACACCGTGTTGGAGCTGGTGTTCGGCACGTAGACGCGGGACGGGAAGTTCTTGACCACGGGCGAGAGCTGGTTCGGCCGGTCGGCCGCGTACACGTCGTCGGGCGCGAGCAGGGGTGGCATTCCGGCCAGCCCTGGCGGGGCGGCCGGAACGGCCTTCACGGGCTGGGCGGGCCCGGCGGTGCCGAGTGCCTCGGGCGCGCCCTTGTCGGCCGCTCCGCAGCCCGCCAGGGCGGCGAGGACCAGTCCGGCGAGCAGCACGGGGGCCTTCCGGGGAAGGCGGTTGGTCGTCATGAGGTCAGCAGCTCCGTGGTGGTCACCGCGCGCAGTTTGCGGCGCGCGAGGTCTTCGAGGAGGGGCGGCAGCGCGGCGACCGTGTCCGCGTAGCCGAAGTGCAGGCTCACCACCGATCCGCCGAGGATCGGCCCGGTGACGTTGCGGATGACGGCCGCGGCGCCGGGTGAGGTGAAGTCGAGGGAGTCCACGTCGTACGAGAGGACGTGCGGGTAGCCCGCGCGCTGGGCCAGGGTGCGCACCAGCGGGCTGGCGTACTGGGTCTGGGAGGGGCGGAACCAGGTGCCGATGGACCCGGTGAGCCGCTTGAGGCGGTCGGCGCACCCGGTGATCTCGGCGTAGGCCTCCTCCTCGGGCAGAGTGTTGATCGCGAGGTGGTGCTGGGTGTGGTTGCCGAGTTCGTGGCCTCCGTCCAGGATCCGGCGGGCCATCTCCGGGTGGGCGTCGAGCCAGGTGCCGATGGCGAGTACGGTCACCCGCGCGCCGGCCTTCTCCGCCTCGGCGAGGACCGCACGGGCGATGCCGGGCTCCCCGTTCCCGTGGAAGGTGAGCGCCACCGCGGGGCTGTCCCGGGCCCCGTGGCCGATCTCCACGGGCTGGCCGGCGAAGCGGCGGGGGGCGGGGGCCGCGGCGGGGGCGGCGGCCCGTCGGGTGGCGGGGGGCGGCGCCGCGGGCGGGGCGGCGGAACGGCCCGTCCCGCAGGCGGCGGTGACGGCCCCGGCGGCGACCGCCGCTCCGGCGCGCAGGGCCGTACGACGGTCTGGGTAACAGAGCACCTGCCCATTTAAGGGGTGGTTGGCCCTGAAGGTAATGATTGACCCAATTCAGGACGTTCGTCGGATCGGGTGAACGGCCTACCCGTCCACTATGTGATCAACGATTTACACAGAGCAGCCGATATTTATTCACTGAATACGAGGCGAGTGGCTCACCTCACCTAGGATTTAGGTGGAAAGTCTTAGGATATGCACACTTATGTCCGACTCGGGACTTTTGGTGTTCCGGCCCTCATCTGCCATAGTCGGAACCACGACTTCCCCCTTGACCCGAGCGAAGTCTCCGGCCGAGGATCACACCCCCTTCGATCCTCGGCCCACTCATGAAGCCCCCGCGGCGCCGCACCACGGCGACAGGGGGCTTCTGCGTGTCCGGGGGCGGCGACCGGCGGCGGGTGGTGGCGGCCGGTCAGCGGTCGGACACGCGCATCTCGAACCAGGTGGTCTTGCCCCTGGGTAAGAGGTCGGCGCCCCAGCGGTCCGAGAGCTTGTCGACCAGGAACAGCCCGCGGCCCGTGGTGTCCATCTCGTGGACCGGCATCAGGCAGGGCAGCCCGCGCGAGGGATCGCGCACCTCGATCCGGAGCCACCCGCGGCGGCGCAGCATCCGCAGCCCGAAGGTGCGGGCCCCGGTGTGCCGGACCGCGTTGCCGACCAGCTCGGAGACGAGCAGGACGGCGTGTTCGGCGATCTGCGGGGACAGGCCCCACAGCCGGACCACCACGCACTGGGTGAGGCGCCGGGCGATGGCCGCGGACTCGGGGAGCGACGGCAAGGTCACCTCGCCGTCGGCCGGACTGCCGTACAACTCCAGTGCTTTCAGGCCCTGTTCGTCCTCAAGGGCCGCCATCGGTCGTACGGCGGAAGCGCTGCTGCGCTGCCGCGGCTGTTCCACACCCTCCAGGCCCGCCATGCACCCATCATGAAGGGCGGGCGGGCCCGCCGGTGCGGTTCCGCGCGAAAACGCTCCCCCGGAATGCTTCATTCCGGGGGGCGTCCTGTCATATGCCCAAGGCAATCAGGGGGTCGTTTCACCCGGCCCCACCTGCGATGACTCAGTGGTGCGAGATCATTACCGAGAGTGGATCTCCATCATTCCTTAAGGTTGCCTTAAGGCCTGGCTAATCCACCCGCAGGGAGGACGGGCGGGGCGCACTCAGAGGAACTTGGCCTTGCCCGGGCCCTCTTCGACGAAGCTGCGCATGCCGCGCTCGCGGTCCTCGGTCGCGAACAGCCCCGCGAACCAGTTGCGTTCGATGGTCAGCCCGGTGTCGATGTCCGCCTCCAGGCCCGCGTCCACGCACTCCTTGGCGGCCCGCAGCGCGATGGCCGGTCCCTGGGCCAGCTTCGCGGCCCAGGCGTGCGCCTGCCCGTACACCTCGGCGGCGGGCACCACCCGGTCCACCAGGCCCAGGGACAGGGCCTCTTCGGCCTTCACCATCCGGCCGGTGAAGATCAGGTCCTTGGCCTTGGACGGACCGATCAGCCGGGACAGCCGCTGGGTGCCGCCCGCGCCCGGGATCAGGCCGAGCAGGATCTCCGGCTGGCCGAGCTTGGCGTTGTCGGCGGCGATCCGGTAGTCCGCGCAGAGCGCCAGCTCGCAGCCGCCGCCCAGCGCGTAGCCGGTGACGGCCGCGACCACGGGCTTGGGGATCCGCGCGACGGCGGTGAAGGCGTCCTGCAGGCCGCGGGACCGGGCGATCATCGCCGCGTGGTCCATCACCTGCATCTCCTTGATGTCGGCGCCCGCCGCGAAGACCTTCTCGCCGCCGTAGAGGATCACCGCGCGGACGTCCGGGCGGTCCGTCGCCTCGGTGGCCAGCTCGCGCAGGCGGTCCTGGGTGGCGACGTCCAGGGCGTTCATGGGCGGACGGTCCAGGCGGATGGTGCCGACGCCTGCCGCGACTTCGAGAGTGATGGTCATACGGGGAAGGTTAGCGGGGGTTAACCGGGAGTGGCCCGGTGCTGTGGGTCACAGCACCGGGCCACCCGGAGTCCGTACGGCGGCGGGCCGCCGCCCGCGCGGGGGTCCTACTTGATCCAGTCCGCCCAGGGCATGTTCCAGCCGTTGAGGCCGTTGTCGGGGGCGATCTCCTTGTCCTTGGAGTTCTTCACCACCACCACGTCGCCGATCAGGGACTCGTTGTAGAACCAGGCACCGGGCATGTCGTTGTCACCGGCGCCACGGGCGTCCTGCAGGCCCACGCAGCCGTGGCTGACGTTCTCCGAGCCGAAGGTGTCGGAGGAGGCCCAGTAGTTGCCGTGGACGAAGGTGCCGGAGTTCGACAGCCGCATCGCGTGCGGGACGTCGGAGATGTCGTACTCGCCGCCGAAGCCGACGGTGGCGCCGTTCATCCGCGTGACCTTGTACTTCTCGCTGATGACCATCTGCCCGTTGTACGTGGTGTTGGCCGCGGCGCCCGCGGTGATCGGAACGTCCTTGAGGACGGCGTTGTCACGGACCACCTGCATCGTGTGGGCGGCCGCGTCCACGGTGCTCACCTGGGAGCGGCCGACCTTGAAGGTGACGGTGCGGGTCTGCTTGCCGTAGACGCCGGGGCGGCCCTCGACGCCGTCCAGGGCGATCTTGACGGTGACCTTGGTGCCCGCGGCCCAGTACTTCTCGGGGCGGAAGTCGAGCCGGTCGTTGCCGAACCAGTGGCCCTCGACCGGGACCGACGGCTCGGCGGTCACGGTGATGGCCTTCTCCACGGCGTCCGGGTTGGTGATCCCGCGGCTGAAGTTGATCGACACCGGCATGCCCACGCCGACGGTGTCGCCGTCCTCGGGCACGTAGTGGCCGACGAAGGTGTTCGTGGGGGTGAGCGTGGTGAAGGTGATGTCCTTCGCGGACTCGTGCCCCGCGCCGTCCTTGGCGACCGCGTGCACCTTGTACTCGGTGGCGGAGCCGAGGTTGCGGGCGGGCTCCCAACTGGCGCCGTCGGCGCCCATCTTGCCCTCGACCGCGTTGCCCTTCGTGTCGGCGACCGTCACCGTGGTGAGCTTGCCGCCGGTGCTGGTTATCTTCAGGACGCCGCTGGTCGCGACCTCCTTGGCACCGTCGTCCGGCTTTATGGTGACCATCGCCTGGGACGCCTCGGTGCCGGTCTTGCCGCCGGTTCCGCCACCGCCCTTGCCGTTGTCCCCGCCGCCGCCGCCGTTGGTGTCGCCGGTCCCGCCGCTGCACCCGGTGGTGAGCAGCAGCGCCGCCCCGAGCAGCAGGGCGGGCAGGCCGGTGCGGAAGCGGCCGCGAATCGGCTGCAGGTTCACTCTTGTTCTCCCCCATGTCCCCCGCGCGGACATTCGCGCGCTGGGGAAATGGAATCACACGGGCGGATCACGAACGGAAACGGATGTGTCACCGTTCCGTCCCAAGAGGCTGTGAACAGGAAAGTCTCAGTCCTCGGTACCGGGTTTGGTGCCCCAGACGTACACGGCGTCGCCCTCGGTCAGCAGGTCCCACAGCCGGGCCGCGTCCGGGACGGCGAGATTCACGCAGCCCGCCGATCCGCTGTAGTCGTAGAGGTCGCCGCGGTGGCCGTGGATGGCCTGGCCCTCGTCGAAGAACTGGGAGTACGGCATCGGGGAGTTGTCGTAGAGGGAGGAGTAGTGGTCCTCGTCGCGCCAGTAGACCTCGTGCCAGCCGGGGCGCGTCTCCAGGCTGTCGCGGCCGGTGCGGATCGGCACGGGCGCGAAGAGGACCTCCCGGTCGCGCTGTACCCACAACAGTTGACGGTCCATGTCCACGCAGGTCACGCGGTGCGGGCGGACCGGGCAGAGGCCGGCGGAGTTGGGGTCGGGGCGGGCCTGTACGGCGAGCATCGTGCGGTAGGTCCCGAGGCCGGCGTAGCCGTTGACCCGCGCCAGGCCCTGGGCCCGCTGGAAGGCGCGGATGGCGACGCAGTCCGCCGGGGACTGGACCCCGTCGACCGTGCGCCCGAGGTACTCCTCCAGCTCGCGCTGGTAGGGGCCGGTCGGGGCGGTGCAGGGGGCCTCCGGCGCGGACCGGGCGGCCGCGGCGGGTACGGGCGCCGCGGGTGGCGGGCCGCCCGGGGCCGTGGCCAGGGCCAGCAACAGGGCCGCCGCGGCCGTTCCGCGTATCGCACCTGACGCCATGGCCGCCTCCTGACAGCGGCGGCCCGGCCGTCCGGGCCGCCGCTGTCAGCTAAACCCGGCGGCCCGGGTCCGGCGCGCGCGGGTGCGCCGATGCGGTGACGGGATCACCCCACCGGCGCAGGCGCGCCGTGCGCGGAGCGCTCCGGGTCAGCCGCGGGGGTTCCTCGGCTCGCGGCCGTCGTCCTTGCCCTTGCCGTGCGGGTCGCGCTCGTTGGTCAGCCGCTGGACGAGCACCTTGTCCGGGGTCTTCCCGTCCAGGTGCAGCGGGCCGGTCACCCGGTTCCGCGGGCGCACGTACCCCTCGGGGACGTCCGTCTCCACCAGGTAGTAGTAGCCCTCGGAGAGGTTCGGGAACGAGCAGACGCCCTCGCGGTCGGTGGCGCAGCCGTCCTTGACCTTCTCGTCGGCGTTGATGCCGCGGGTCTGCAGGCCCTTGGTGTCGTTGGTCTCCTTCCAGACCTCGAACACCGCGCCGCGCAGCGGCCGACGGGTCTTCCCGTCGAGCTTCAGGACCTTGATGGCGCCCGAGAACTCCTCGCGCTTCTTGTGGTTCGGGACGCCGAGGAGGACGCCTTCCCGGACGTCCCCCTCGTCCAGGTCGAAGGCGGTGACCGGGTCGGCGGGACGCTCGTAGCCCTCGGGGGCGCCGGTCTCGCGCCAGTAGTAGGTGGCGCCGATCGGCAGCTCGACGGTGCAGGTGCCCCGGGCGTCGGTCAGGCAGTCACCGGGGAGCTTGGTGTCCGGGCTCCCCGTGGTCTGGAGGCCCCGGGTTCCGTTGCTCTCCTTCCACAGCTCGAACCGCGCGCCGCGCAGGGGCAGGCCGCTGTCCTTGTCGGTCTTGCGCAGCACCACCTTGGCGGAGGCGGGCGGCACGGGGGTCCTGTCGTTCACGGCCGTCACCCGGACGCCCGCGGCGGCGTTCTCCCGCGTCAGGACGACCTTGCCGACCGGGTTCGCGGGCAGCTCGTAGCCGTCGGGGGCCGCCGTCTCGCGCCAGTAGAACGTGCCGGTCCCGACGGTCTGCTCGCACAGGCCGGTGGCGCCCGTGGTGCACTCCGAGCCGTCGACCCTGTCGTCGGCGCCGGTCCCCGAGGTCTGGAGGCCGTCCGTGCCGTTGGTCTCCTCCCACAGCTCGAAGCGCGCCCCGGGGAGCGCGTTGCCCCGCGGGTCCTGCTTGAGGACGGAGACCTTGCCGGTGACCACCGGGCTGCCGCAGCCGGGCAGGTCGCCGTTGAACGGGTAGGAGTGGAACTCCTGGCCGCCGCCGAGACCCACGAGGCTGGTGTGGGTGAGGTTGCCGGCGGTGAAGAACCTGCCGTTCATGCCGGGCAGCGTGACGGTGGTCTGCGAGGCCTGCCCGCCGACCAGGACGCTGCCCTGGAACTGGCCGCTGCCCCTCAGGTCGACCGTGGTGGCGGTCGGGAAGTTCCACAGCAGCCGGGTGCGCAGGGCGTTGAAGCTGTCGGTCCCGTCGACGATGTTGCCGCTGAAGGTGTTGATGGTGCGGCTGGTGCCGAGCATGTTGACCAGCACGGTGGCGTTCGCCGGGATGTTCGCGAAGCGCAGCCCGACGGCGCCCCGGTTGGTGCCGTTGACCAGGTCGAAGTCGACGTTGAACACCTGGAGCGCGGAGGTGTTGTCGCCGGTGAAGACGACCGTCCCGGCGACGTTGCGCACCGTGCCGGTCGGGGTGCGCTCCCCGCCCGCCTCGTTGGAGGCGTAGCACTTGCTGGCGAAGTCGATCTGGTCGCGCAGTTCGGTGTACGGGGCGACCGCGCCCGGGTCCTTCGTCAGCGGGCCGGTGACCCGCCCGGGGCCGGGGGCGGTGCCCGCGTAACGGACCACGCCGCCGTCGGAGATCAGCCGCTCGCCCGCGGCGATGTTGACGTTCCGCCCGGTGGTGAGGAAGTCGGAGCCGGCGGGCGGCGGGACCAGCGAACCCGCGCCGACGATGCCGATGTTGTACCCCTGGCCGGCCTCGGCGGCCTTGTCCTGGTCGAAGCTGCCGATGACGACGACCTTGCCCTCGGCCTCGGCGGCGCGCTCACGGACGTGGAAGTCGCCGCCGACGAAGATGCTGATCCCCTCGTCACGGCCGACCGGACTGCCGGTGCCGATCTGCGGGAACGGGTCGGGGCACAGGGCGCCGACGCAGGGGCCGAGGCCGCCGGGAAGCGGCGCGGCCGCCCGCGACACCGCTCCCGCGGCGTCCGTGGACCCGCTGCCGGGCCCCGCCGCCAGGGCGACGGGCGCCCCGGCGGCCAGTACGGCTCCGATCGCGAGCCCCAGGGTCCAGTTCCTTGCTGACATGACGCTCCGTCCGTTACCTGCCGCTGGCTGCGCTGTGTGCGCTGACAGGCTGGACGCGGGCTCCGGCGAGCCGGGCGGACCGACACTCCCCACTACGGCATTCCGGTCCGACAATCACTCGATCGGACCGCGGTCAGTGAAGGGCGGAGCCCGCGATCCAGTCCGGCCAGGAGAGGTTCCAGCCGCCCAGGCCGTTGTCCGGGGCGACGGTCTTGTCCTGGGAGTTCACGATCTCGACCACGTCCCCGATCAGGGACCGGTCGAAGAACCAGCCCGCCGGAGTGTCCGAGCCGCCGCCCTTGTTGTCGCGCAGGCCGATGCAGCCGTGGCTGGTGTTGCTGGAGCCGAAGGTGTCGGGGCTCGCCCAGTAGTTCCCGTGCAGGAAGGTGCCGGAGGCGGTGAGCCGCATGGCGTGCGGGACGTCGGGGATGTCGTACTCGCCGCCGAAGCCGACGGTCTGGCCGTTCATCCGGGTCACGTCGAACATCTCGCTCACCACCATCTTGCCGTTGTAGGTGGTGTGCTTGGGCGCCCCGGCGCTGATCGGGACGGTGGAGAGCAGCTGGCCGTCGCGGCGGACCTCCATGGTGTGGGCGGCCGCGTCGACGGTGGAGATCTGCCGGCGGCCGACGGTGAAGCGGACGCTCTTGCTCTGCACCCCGTACGAGCCGGGCGCGCCCTCGACGTCGCGGAGCTTCATGTCCACGGTGACCTCGCTGCCGGGCTTCCAGTACTCCTTGGGCCGGAAGTCGATCCGCTCGTTGCCGAACCAGTGGCCGATGACCTCGACGGCGGGGTCGGCGGTGATCGTGATGGCCTTCTCGACTTCGGCGCGGTTCTTGATGGGCCGGTTGAAGTTGAAGGAGATGATCATGCCGGTGCCGACGGTCGAGCGGTTCTCGGGCTTGAAGTAGCCGATGAACCGTTCCTCGGGGACGTAGGTGGTGAAGGTGGTGTGCCGGGCCTGGCGGCGGTCGTGGCCGTCGACGGCGACGGCGTCCACCGTGTACTTGGCGGCGAGCGCGAGCCGTCCGGCCCCCGCGTCGGGATGCCAGCTGAGGCCGTCGGGGTCGATCGATCCGGGTACCTGTTCCTCCTGCGCGTCCTCCACCTTGGTGACCACCACCCGCTCCAGCCGGCCCTCCGGCACGTGCACGGTCAGTGGCCCCTCGGCCGGTACGCCCTTCGCGTTGTCCTCCGGGGTGACCCGGATGGCCTCCTGCGGTGACCTGGCCTTCCCGGGGAGCTGGATCTCCACCGGGGATCCGCCGCCCTCGGTGCATCCGGCCAGTCCGCCCATCAGGCCCGCCCACGCCGCCATGGCGGCGAAGCCCGCCCCTGCCCGCCTCTTCACAAGTCTCACGGTGCGTCCAACGACCGTGCCGTCCAGGGGAAACGTGAGTGTGACCCAGGTTCCGGGCAGAACAGTGGGAAGGACCGGACGGGGGACGGGCCCCGGCAGGGACGCCGGGGCCCCCTTCCCACCCCCGGAGGTACCCGAGGAGCCGTGGAGGCGGGCAGTGACGAGCGCAGCCGAGGACGAGGCGGTGGAATCCGTTCCGCACGCCCCGCGCAGGACCGACGGGTATGCGGGAGGCCAGGTCAGCGGTACGGCCGCGGGGCCGGTACGGGCTTCCGCGCGCCCGGGCCCCGCCGTGTGGCCGGGCTCCTCCCATCCCCTGGGGGCCCGCTACCGGGCCGGACCCGACGGGGCCCGGGGCACCAACTTCGCGCTCTGGGCCCAGGGGGCGGAGTCCGTGGAGCTGTGTCTGTTCGACGCGGGCGGCGCCGAGACCCGGTGCGCGCTGACGGAGCTGACGCACGAGATCTGGCACGGTTTCGTGCCGGGCGTGCGCCCGGGGCAGCGGTACGGCTTCCGGGTGCACGGCCGGTGGGACCCGTGGACGGGGGCCCGCTACAACCCGGCCAAGCTGCTGCTGGATCCGTACGCCCGCGCCGTGGACGGCGACTTCACGCTGCCGCCGGAGGTGTACGGGCACGTGCGGGACTGGCCGCAGCAGTACATCGCGGACACCGTGCGCGACGACCGGGACTCGGCGCCCTTCGTGCCGAAGGGGGTGGTGGTCCACGACGACGACGACTGGGCGGACGACGTGCGCCCCAAGACGCCGTGGGCGGACTCCGTCATCTACGAGCTGCATGTGCGCGGGTTCACCATGCGCCACCCGGGCGTCCCCGAGGAACTGCGCGGCACCTACGCCGGGCTGGCCCATCCGGCGGCCGTCGAGCACCTGACCCGGCTCGGGGTGACGGCGGTGGAGCTGCTGCCGGTGCACCAGTTCGCGCACGAGGACCACCTGCTGCGCCGGGGGCTGCGCAACTACTGGGGCTACAACTCCGTCGGCTACTTCGCCCCGCACGCCGGGTACTCGGCCTCGGGCACCACCGGGCAGCAGGTCGGCGAGTTCAAGCGGATGGTGAAGGCCCTGCACGCGGCGGGGATCGAGGTGATCCTCGACGTGGTCTACAACCACACCGCGGAGGCGGGCGAGCTGGGTCCGACCCTGTCGCTGCGCGGGATCGACAACCGGGGCTACTACCGGCTGCAGAGCGACCAGCGGCGCTACGCCGACTACACCGGCTGCGGGAACACCCTGCACGCCGGGCGCCCGCACGTGCTGCGGCTGATCACCGACTCGCTGCGGTACTGGGTGACGGAGATGGGGGTGGACGGCTTCCGCTTCGACCTGGCGGCGGCGCTGGCCCGGTCCATGCACGACGTGGACATGCTCTCGCCGTTCCTCGCGGTGATCGCGCAGGATCCGGTGCTGCGGCGGGTGAAGCTGATCGCGGAGCCGTGGGACGTGGGCTCGGGCGGCTACCAGGTGGGCGCGTTCCCCCCGCTGTGGACGGAGTGGAACGACCGGTACCGGGACGCGGTCCGCGACTTCTGGCGGGGCGCGCTGCCCGACGTACGGGACCTGGGCTACCGGCTGTCGGGGTCCAGCGACCTGTACGCGTGGGGCGGGCGGCGCCCGTACGCCTCGGTGAACTTCGTGACCGCGCACGACGGTTTCACCCTGCGCGACCTGGTCTCCTACGACCGCAAGCACAACGACGCGAACGGCGAGGAGGGCCGGGACGGGACGAACGACAACCGGTCCTGGAACGGCGGGGTCGAGGGGGACCCGCCCGAGGGCCCCGATCCGCGGATCGCGGCGCTGCGGCGGCGCCAGCTGCGGAACCTGCTGACCACGCTGCTGCTGTCGACGGGGGTGCCGATGCTGGTGGCGGGCGACGAGTTCGGCCGGACCCAGGGCGGCAACAACAACGCCTACTGCCAGGACAACGAGACGGGCTGGGTGGACTGGTCGCTGCTGGAGGACCCGGCCTGGCGGGAGCTGTTCGCGCTGACCGCCCGGCTCGTGCGGCTGCGCCAGGAGCATCCGGTGCTGCGGCGGCGGGCGTTCTTCTCGGGGCGGGCCGAAGGCGCTGACGGGCTGCGGGACCTGGCGTGGTTCACCGCGGGCGGCGCGGAGATGACCGAGCGGGACTGGTACGCCCCCGCGGCCTCGCTGGGTCTGTACCTGTCGGGGCGGGACATCCCCGGGCGGGACGAGCGGGGCCGGCCGGTGACCGACGACAGCTTCCTGGCCCTGCTGCACGCCGGGGACCGGCCGGTGGCGTGGGCGCTGCCGGGGGCGCCGTGGGCGGCGGAGTACGAGGTGGTGCTGGACACCTCGCGGGAGGACCAGGCGGCGGCTCCGGCGGTGCGGTACCGGGGCGGGCGCACGATGACGGTCCCGGCGCGGTCGGTGGTGCTGCTGCGGGTGGTGGCCTGAGGCGGCGCTCCGGCCCCTGCGATGATGTGCCGTCGTACACGCGTGCGCCTTCGCGCGCGTGCCAACGGGGTCACCGAAGGGGCTGTGCGCATGGCGAGTGTCGAGGCCGCGCTACGGGAGTTGCGCGGGGCGCAGAAGTCGGCGAAGGGGGTGTCGCTGTACTCGCGGTTCGTGAACCGGCCGGCCGGGCGGTACCTGGCCGCCGGTGCGTACGCGCTGGGGCTCAGCCCGAACCAGGTGACGCTGATCAGCGCCGCCTTCAGCTTCGCCGCCGTCGGCGCGGTGGCGCTGGCCGCGCCGTCGTGGGGGCTCGGGTTCGCGGTGTGGGCGGCGCTCGCCGTGGGCTTCGCCTTCGACTCGGCGGACGGGCAGCTCGCCCGGCTGCGGGGTGGCGGCAGCGCGGCGGGCGAGTGGCTCGACCACGTCGTGGACTGCGCCAAGCTGACCGCGCTGCACACCTGTGTGCTGATCGCCTTCCACCGCTTCCCGGATGCCTACGGCACCTCCGGGGACGGCTGGCTGCTGGTGCCGCTGGGCTTCCAGTTCGCGGCGGTCGTGACCTTCTTCGGCGGGCTGCTGACCGAGAAGCTGAAGCCGAAGGCCGCTCCGGGGAGCCCCGCCGCCGCGCCCTCCACCGTGCGCGCGGTCGCGCTGCTGCCGGTGGACTACGGGGTGTTCTGCCTGGTGTTCCTGCTGCTGGGCGGCGGGGAGCTGTTCCGGTGGGCCTACGCGGGGTTCGGCGCGGTGGCCGCGCTGTTCCTGGTGGCGTTCCTCGCGAAGTGGTTCCGCGAACTCAGCGCGGTACCGCGCTGACCGGGGCCGCCGGGGCGGCCAGCGCGTCCAGGGCCCGGCGCAGCTGGGTGCTGGACGTGTGCACGGTGTAGGGGAAGTAGACGACGTCGACCCCGACGGCGGCGAAGTCCTCTTCCAGGCGCAGGCCCTTGGGCGTGCCCCGCCAGTCGTCGCCCTTGAAGATCACGTCGAACCGGACCTGCTTCCAGGTCTGCACCTTGTCCGGGACCGTCTCGACGAAGGCGGCGTCGACGTACTTCACGCTACGGACGATTTCCAGCCGCTCGACGAGCGGAATCATCGGGCGGCGCCCCTTGGCGAGTTCGGCCATCTCGTCGGAGACCACTCCGGCCACCAGGTAGTCGCACTGACTACGGGCGTGCCGGAGGATGTTGAGGTGGCCGATGTGGAACAGGTCGTAGGCACCCGGCGCGTAGCCGACCCGATAGGGCCTGCGCGCCCCGCCCAGTCCGGGCATGTCAAGCTCCGTCATCTGTTACCCCCCAGAGGCCGCACCCCCCGGCGCGGCGGATCAGCAGACAATAGCGTGCACGTTCCGTGCCGTGCGGGTGAACGATTAGGGTGTGCAGCGCATCGACCTGGGGGGAAGGGAACGTTCAGTGTCCATATCGGGTCACCGGCGCCTGCTGCTGGTTTCGACCAATTACGCTCCCGAGCACGCGGGCATCGGCCCGTACGCCACACAAATCGCGGAGCACTGGGCGATTTCCGGTCACGATACCCATGTGTTCGCGGGTATGCCCCACTATCCCTCCTGGTCGCTCGAACCAGACTACAAGGGGGCCCTGCGGCGCACGGAGAAGCGTGCGGGAGTGACGGTGCACCGGCGTGCGCACACCGTCCCGGCGCGGCAGACCGCGGTGAAGCGGGCCCTCTTTGAAGGATCGATTCTGCTGCACGGGGCCGTGGCCCCGCCCCGGATGCCGAAGCCGGACGCGGTCATGGCCCAGATGCCCAGCCTGGCGGGCGGCGTGCTCGCGGCCCGGCTCGCGGCCCGGTGGAAGGTTCCGTTCGTCCCCGTGGTCCAGGACCTGATGGGCGCCGCCGCGGCGCAGAGCGGGATCAGCGGCGGCGACAAGGCGGCGGTGATCGCCGCCCGCGCGGAGGCGTACGCCCTCAAGCGGGCCACCCTGGTCGGCGTCATCCACGAGACCTTCGTCGACCGGGTCGTGGCCATGGGCGTGGACCCGAAGAGGATCCGCCTGGTCCCCAACTGGTCGCACGTGCCCGCCCCCACCAAGCCGCGCGACGAGACCCGCCGCCACCTGGGCTGGGCCCCCGGCCAGAGCGTGGTCCTGCACTCCGGGAACATGGGCCTCAAGCAGGGCCTCGAGGTCCTCGTCGGCGCGGCCCGCCTCGATCCCCGCGTCCGCTTCGTCCTGATGGGCGACGGCAGCCAGCGCGGCGCCCTGGCCGACCTCGCGGCCGACGTACCGAACCTGGACATCATCCCCCCTGCCGCCGACGGCGAGTTCCCCGATATCCTCGCGGCGGCGGACGTGCTCGCGGTCACGCAGCACGCGGCCGTACTCGACATGAGCGTGCCGTCCAAGCTCACCTCCTACTTCGCGGCGGGCCGTCCCGTCGTCGCCTCGGTGGCGGCGCAGGGCGGCACCGCCCAGGAGGTGGAGCGTTCGGGAGCCGGGGTGCTCGTCGCCCCGGAGGACCCGCGCGCGCTGCTGAAGGCCGTACGCGCACTGGCCGAGGACCCGCGGGGGGCGGACGCGCTGGGCGCGGCCGGTCCGCGCCACGTGGCGGCTCACCTGAGCCGGGAAGCGGGCCTCGCCCGCATCGACGCACTGATGGACGAAGCACTTGGGGGTCCCCGGCCGTGATCGAGACGAACCGCCCGGCAGCGGTCCCGGCGGAGGACGAACCCGACCTCCTCAGGGACCAGTTCCGCCAGCTGACGCGCTACCGCAGGCTCATCGGCGCGGGCATCGGGATCGGTCTGCTGGGCGGCGTGTACCTCGGCATATCGACGGCCGACACCTACGTCGCCACCGCCGACGTGGTCCTGCGCACCCCCACCGACGACCCGTTCAATCCGAGCATCGCCCCCGACAAGGCGATCAACATCGGTTCCGAACGGCAGGTCGCGCTCAGCAGCTCCATCGCGGGCGAGGCCGCGAAGAAGCTCGGCATCCCCGACTCCGGTCTGGCCGCGCTGCGTTCCGGTCTCCAGGTCACCAACCCGCCGCAGACCATGGTGCTGCGCTTCACCTACACCTCCGGCTCCCCCACGGAGGCCGCCAAGCGCGCCAACGCGATGACCGAGGCGTACCTGTCCAAGCGGCTCGTCGCCCTCGACGCCACTCGTGACGCCATGGTCAAGAGCTACAAGGACCAGCGCGACCCGGTGGCCAAGCAGCTCGACGACCTGGTCAAGCAGATCTCCCAGATGCCCGCGGGCAGCGCGCGCGACGCCGTGTACTCCTCCCGGACCGACCTGCAGAGCAAGGTCGGCCAGCTCAACGGGAACATCGCCAAGCTCGACGCCCTCGACATGACCCCGGGCCGCGTCACCAGCGCGGCGACCGCGCCCACCCGGCCCGACGGGCCGGGCATCGTCATGTCGCTCGCGCTCGGCGCGGCCGTCGGCCTCGCGCTCGGGCTGCTCGCCGCCTGGGTCCGGCTGGTCTTCGACCCGGCACCGCGCTCCGACGGCGACGTCTCCCGCGCCCTGCGCGCCCCCGTCCTCGGCAACCTGCCCCGCGACAGGACGGGCGGCGGCCCGCTGCTCGCCGCCGGTGAGGCCGATCCGCGGCTCGCGGAGGAGTACCGGTCGGTGGCCTTCCGGCTCGCCTACGACTCCCGGTTCGCCGACCGGCGGCGCCTGCTCGTCGTCGCCCCGCGCGGCAGCAGCGAAGCGGCCGCCTCGGTGGCGGTGAACCTCGCCGCCTCCTTCGCCGAGACCGGCAAGGACGTCCTGCTCATCGAGGCGGACCTACGGACGCCGCTGCTCGCCAGCCAGCTGCCCACCGACGCCGGCGGCCGGCCGCGCTGGAGCCAGACGCCGGGCGGCGCGGCCCAGGGCGGAGCGCCCGGGCCCGCCGAGTCCGACTGGCCCGACGGGCGCCAGCTCGTCGTGGACGCCGGTGAGTCGGGCGCCTTCGACCTGATCCCCGGCGACCGGGTGCGCAACGTCGCCCGCGCGCTCACCAGCCCGCGCGCGACCCGGCTGATCTCCGAGGCCGACTCGCCCAACTCCACCGTGGTCGTGCTCGCCCCGCCCGTGCTGTCGTACGCCGACGCGCTCGCCCTCGTCGACCGCGTGGACGGCGTCCTCGTGGTCTGCGACCCGCGGGCCGTGCACCGCAGCGACCTGTCCCGGATCCGCGAGCTGATCAGCGGCGCGGGCGGCACGGTGCTGGGCGCGGTCCTGCACGGACCGCTGCCCGGCGAGAAGCGCGGCCGGTCCAAGGCGAAGACCCCTTCCGCTCCGGCGCCGTCGTCCCCCGCGCCGGGCTCCGCGTCCGTGTCCACGCCCGCCCCCGCCTCCGCCTCCGCCTCCGCCTCCGGGGCCGAACTGCCCGAGCCGGACCAGCACCTCACCGGTGACGGCAGCGACACGGTCGCCCTGCGCACGGTCCGCACGGGCCGGAGGTGAGCCGGCGCGGCCTCGCCGCCCTCTCCTCGGTCCTGGACCAGGCCGCCTCCAGCGCCACCAACATCCTGGTGCTGGTGCTGGCCGCGCGGCTCTCCTCGGCCTCCGGCTTCGCCGCGTTCTCGATGGTCTACGTGACCTTCACCGTCCTGCTCGGCCTGAACATGGCGTACGTCGGCCAGAGCGTGGTCCTGGAGCAAGGGGAGCGGCGGGCCGTGGTCTGCCGTTCCGCGGTGGCCTTCACCGGCTCCGCCGCGATGCTCGTGGGCGCCGCGCTGGCCCTCGTCGGGCTGTTCCTGTCCGGCGCGACGGGCTGGGCGTTCCTCGCGCTGGGGGCGGTCCTGCCGCTGGTCCTGGTCCAGGACGGGCTGCGGTACTGCTTCTCGGCGCTGCGCGTGCCCGAACGGGCCCTGGCGGCGGATGCGTTGCGGCTGGTGTGCGTGGTGGGCGCCCTGCTGCTCCAGCCGGCGGGGGTCTCCCCGGGCCGACTGGTGCTGGTGTGGGGGGTCTCGGCGCTCCCGGCGCTCGCGCTGGGCCTGTGGCTGCTGCGGCCGTACGTCCGGGGGGTGCGGGCCGATCTGCGGCCGTACCTGCGCCGGGGGCACCTCGGGCAGCGGTTCGTGGTCGAGTTCGCGGTGGGCAACGGTTCCAGTCAGCTCGCGGTGCTCGGGCTCGGGGTCTTCGCGACCCCGCTCGCCGTCGGCGCGCTGCGCGGTGCGAGCACCCTCTTCGGGCCGCTGAACGTGCTGTTCAACTCCGCCAACGCCTTCGGGCCGCCGATGCTGGGGCGGCGTGGCGGCAAGCGGGCGGTGGTCCGTACGACGGCCGCGCTCGGCCTGGTCCTGGCCGTGCTGGGCGCGGGGTGGGCGGCGGTCCTGTACCTGCTGCCCGACCGGCTGGGGCGCCAACTGCTGGGCGACACCTGGGGCTCGGCGGCGGCGCTGCTGCCGGCGACGGGGGCGCAGTACGCGGCGATGGGGCTGGGGACCTGTGCCCTGCTGACCCTGCGGGTGCTGGCGCCGAAGGCGACGCTGGCCGTCCAGGTCGTCTTCTCGGTACTGTCCGTCGTGCTGCTGCTTGCCGGGTACGTTCTGTGGGGGGCGCAGGGGGCCGCGTGGGGCCTGGCGGCCGGCTCAACCCTGAAAGCCCTGGCCGCCTGGACCCGCACCACCCGCCTCCGCGTCCCGGCCCCCAGCGCCCCGGCCCGGACCCCCGCCGACGCACCCGCCACCTGACCGCCCGGCGCTTGAGGGCCCGCCGAAGGCACCACCGGCAGAGGCCGGGGGACATACCGGTCCGACGCCGGACGCACGCCGTGGGCCCTCCGGGGGCGCCTCAAACGCCGGCGAGGCTGAATTTGGCCCGGGCAACCGGCGAGGCTGGGGCGGGGTCGGGTCAGCGGAGGGTGGTGGTGGGGTCCTGGCGGGGGGTGGCTATCAGGGCCAGGCACATGGCGGCGATCGCCACGCGCCCGGAGGCCTGCAGCAGCGGCCCCCTCAGCAGGATGAAGGAGTACCCCGCGACCAGCGGGACGACCACAGAGATCAGACTCCCCGGCGCCGTCCGCCGCACAGCCCGCTTCGCATACCGCCGGTCGACCCGCGCGGCGGCGTACCCCATCCCCAGCAGCCCGGCCCCCATCCCCAGCGGCCCGAAGTCGAGCCACAGCTCGGCCCAGATCGGGGAGGACAGGTTGGTGTTGACCGTGCCCATCCACTGCCCGACCATCACCCCGGTGTCCCGCGGCTTGCCCGGCCACACCGAGCGCGGCACCGCGAAGAGGACGGACCCGGCCAGCTGGCGCCCGTAGGAGTGGCCGGGGCCGGAGTTCGAGAAGGTGATCGTGTTCGCGAACATGCCGATCTGGTCGTAGTCCTTGAGCGCCATCGGCTCCAGGAACGAGGTCGTCTCGACCGGCTTGTAGTTCTTCTCGTCGTACCGGAAGCGGTCCGCGAAGGGGAAGACGAGGAGCGCGACCACCACGGCCATGGACAACGCCACCCGGTACATGGCGGCGCTGACCGGGAAGACCGTGAAGAGCAGCGAGAACATGACCGTCAGGAACCAGTACCGCGGGTTCGAGATGGGGTTGTTGACGATGACGTTGAGGACGGCCAGCGCGGCCCAGATCGCGATGACGGAGGGCCGGCGGCGGGCGTGCACCGAGGTGACCAGCCAGCGGGTGTAGCAGAGCAGCGCGAGCAGCGCCGGTACGGTGCCGAAGCCGCGCAGGAAGGCCTGGCCCGCCTGCCCGTCGGTGGAGACGCCCGCCTCCTGGATGCCCGCGATGATCTCCTGGCGGCTGCTGAAGAAGACGGCCGGGCCGCCGAGCTTCACGATGAGCGCCGCACTGCCCAGGAAGGCCAGAAGGGTGAGCAGTTGGAGCCGCCGGTGGTGCGCCATGAGGGGCCGGGGCTCGCGCTGCGAGCCGCCCGCGCGCCCCGAGGGCCGGTGACGGGCGAGCAGCACCCCGACGTCGAAGGCGGTGCAGCCGAGCAGGACCAGGCCGATGGCCACGGTGAGGTCGGAACGCGGGCCGACGACGGGCGTGGGGACCTGGCCGAGGACAGCCTGCGCGAGCGGGGCGACCCCCATCGCCATGTAGACGAAGAGCCAGAAGGAGCCCTGGAGCAGCTTGCGGCGGCTGGTGAGGACCATCGCGGAGAGCCGGGCGCCCGCGTACATGGTGAGGGCCAGCTGGAGCCAGAACGCGGCGTCCCGCACGCCCGCGCCGGACTGCGAGGCGACGAACAGCGGCAGGAAGACGGTGAACCCGAGGGCGAGCGGAACGGACAGCGCGCGGGAGAGCAGGGTGCGCGGGGTGGTGACCCTGCCCCAGCGGTGCTGATCCGGGTCCCACGGGTGCGGGGTGGGGGCGGTTTTCGGTGGTGCGGGGACGGGTCCGCGTACCTGTGTCGCCATTGTGCCCCCGCCCCCTGTGCCTGGTCCGCGCGCAGTCTAGTCTGACCCGACGGGGATGGAGTGGGGGGTACTTCGGTGCGCAATCTCCCGGCCTTCACGCTGGCCGGATACGACAAGGGGCGCGGTCTGCTGACGCAGGCGCTCTGGTTCGCCGTGATGAACACGCTGTTCATGGCCTGGTTCTGTCCGGCCCGGCTGCGGGTCGCGCTGCTGCGTGCCTTCGGGGCGCGGATCGGCGAGGGCGTGCTGATCCGGCACAAGGTACGGGTGCTGTGGCCGTGGAAGCTCACGGTCGGCGACCACACCTGGATCGGCGAGGGCGCCTGGCTGCTGAACCTGGAGCCGGTCACGATCGGTTCGCACGTGTGCGTCTCGCAGGAGGCCATGCTGTGCACCGGTTCGCACGACCACCGGGCCGCCGACTTCCGCTACCGCAACGCCCCGATCACCGTCGGGGACGGCGCGTGGGTGGCGGTACGGGCGACCGTGCTGGCCGGAGTGACCGTGGGCCGCTGTGCCGTGGTGGGCGCGGGGGCCGTCGTGCACAAGGACCTGCCCGAGCTGACCCTGCAGACCGCGGACGGTACGCGCCGCCCGGTCGAGGAACCGAAGTAGCGACGAGCCGAAGTGAGATCCCCCCGGTGAGAGTTCTGCACGCCGTCACACTGCACTCCCCCACGCATGCCTTCGGGGGGCCGGTCCGGGTCGCGCTCAACCTCGCCAAGGGGTTGCGGGCGCGCGGGCACGAGGCCTCGCTGCTGGCGCTCGGCGAGGGGTTCGAGGACCCCTGGCCGACCGACGTCGAGGGCGTACCGGCCCGGCTGTACCCGGCGAAGCGGCTGCTGCCGCTCGGTTTCAGCGGGATGACCTCGCCCGCGCTGCTGGCGGCGGCCGGGCGGCTGGTGCGGTCGGCGGACCTGGTCCATGTCCACCTGGCCCGGGACCTGGTGACCCTGCCGGTCGCGCTGGCCGCGCTGCGGGCCGGGAAGCCGCTGGTGCTCCAGACGCACGGGATGGTGGACCCGAGCGGGAAGCTGCTGGCGAAGGTCCTGGACGCGGTGGCGGTGCGGCGGGTGCTGCGCGGGGCGGACGCGGTGCTGTACCTGACCCCGCACGAGCGGGAAGCGCTGGACGCGGTGGTCGGCGGGGCCGGGCTGGACAACACGGTGCGGCTGGTGAACGGCGTACCGGCGCAGGAGGCGCGGCCCGTGCTGTCGGGGCCGCCGCGGATCCTTTACGCGGCGCGGCTCCAGGAGCGCAAGCGGCCGGTGGACTTCGTGAACGCCATGTCGCTGGTCGCGGAGAAGGTGCCGGAGGCGCGGTTCGTGGTGGCGGGGCCCGACGAGGGGGAGTACGGGGCCGTCTTCCACCGGATGATGACGATGCGGCTGGACGGGCGGATGACGATACCGGGGGCGCTGACCGGGGATCAGGTGCTGGAGGAGCTGCGCCGGGCGAGTGTGTATGTCCTGCCGTCCGTGGACGAGCCGTTCCCGATGTCGGTGCTGGAGGCGATGGCGGTGGGCGTGCCGGTGGTGGTGACCCGGTCGAACGGGCTGGCCCGGGACATCGCTGCCGCGGGGGCGGGGCGGGTCGTGGCCCCGGGGCCGGAGGGGGTGGCGGAGGCCGTCCTGGAGCTCCTGGATCCGGCGGTGAACGAGGCGGCGTCCCTCGCGGCCCGCGAGCTGGCCACCGGGTCCTTCGCGATGTCCGCCGTCCTGGACACCCTCCTGTCGACCTACACCGGAGCGACCGCCCGCCACCCCTGACCTCCGCCCCCGGCGACGCCTCAAACGCCGGCGAGGCTGAGTTGGGGCCGCCTCGATCGCGGGCGCGGCGGATGGCCTGGGGCAGGGCACGCCCGCATCGCCAGTGCGGCTCGGGTGGGCCTCCGGCGGCGCCTCAAACGCCGGCGAGGCTGAATTGGCCCACCTCGATCGAGGAACGCGGCCGAGTCGGCCCGCCTCCAACAGCGGCCCGGCTGGTGGCCTGGGGCACGCCCGGATCGCCAGTACGGCTCGAACGGCCTCCGGCGGCGCCTCAAACGCCGGCGGGGCTGGATTGGCTCGCCTCGATCGTGGGGTGCGGCTGAGTCGGCCCGCCTCCAACAGCGGCGCGGTGGGGCGCTTCCGGTCGCGTCTCCGTGGCCAGCGGCCCTCGTACGCGGGGCCGCACCAGCCTCGCCGACGTACGGGGGCCGATCCAGCCTCGCCGGCGTTTGAGGCGCGGGCACCGACGTACGGGGGCCGATACAGCCCCGCCGGCGTTTGAGGCGCCGCCGGAGGCCCAACCGAGCCGCGCCCGCGGTCACGGTCGCGGCCGATTCAGCCTCGCCGGCGTTTGAGGCGCGGGCACCGACGTGCGGGGGCCGATTCAGCCTCGCCGGCGTTTGAGGCGACGCCGGGGGCCGGGTCGGGGGGCGGTCGGTCAGGACGGGAGCCAGGCGTAGCAGCCCGTCGAGACGAACTCCGCCGTGCCCGCGGGGATTTCGGCCGTGATTTTGGCGCCGGCCGGCTGCGTCATGGGGCTGGAGGCCAGGACGCCGCCGTCCGCCCCCTTCGCCTGCCAGACACAGGACGTGCTCTGCGTCAGCGCCCGGTACGTACCCTTCGCCGGGGAGGTTTTCGTCCCGTCGGGGAAGCCCGTCTGGGCCGCCGCCAGCACCGGCTGCTGCTCGGGGCACAGCGCCGGGATCGCGTCCTTCGCCGCCGGGATCTCCCCCGCGATGAGGGAGCCGATCGCCGCGTCCTTGTCGTGCTTCGCGGTGCGCGCCACCCGCTGGCAGGCCTCCTGGCCCGTCTGGAGCACCGCGGCCGGGTCCATCTTCTCCGGCACGCGCCCGCTCAGGTACTTCTTCTCCTTGTCCGTGAAGCTGCCCGTCACCGGGGTGAGCTTCGCGTCCGGCAGCACCGGCCCGGTCGGCTTCGCCGCCGGCGCGTTGGCGGGCTGCGAGTCCGCCGGGTCCGGGACCGCCGAGGAGGCCGGGCCCTTCGGCTTGGCCGCACCCGCGGCGTCGGGCTTGGCGTCCGAACCGCAGGCGGTCAGCGTCAGGGCGGCGGCCAGCAGGACCGCGGCCGCTGCGGAGCGTCGGTACATCAGGGGGCTCCCGTGGTACTGGGTGGTGCGGGCTGTGGGCACGGGTACGGGTACGGGGCCCGGCGCTGCGCCGGACCCCGTACCCCCGTTCATCCGGCCGTGGTTACTTCGGGCCGAAGGTGAGCACGAGCTGTGGAACGGCGTCCGCGGCGGTCGACTCGCTGGACCAGATCCAGAGCGGGTCGGTGCCCGTGCTGGTCAGGGCCATGCTGTAGCTGCCGCCCAGCACCGCGGAGACCGCGGTGGTGTCCAGCTCGACGTTCTGGACGGCGGAGCCGTCCGGGACGCCGGCGAGGGTGCCGAGCGGGGTGGTGCCCAGGGTGGGCTTGGTGTTGAACGTCGTGCCCGCACCGCTCCAGGTACCGGTGACCGGCACCACGCTGACGGTGTCGGCCGTACCGGCGCCCGCCTGGGTGCTGGTCTTGACCTGGAGGGACGCGGCCTTCAGCACCTGACCGGCCGGGGCGGCCGGGAGGGTGAAGCGCAGGTACGACTCGTACGCCGAGGTGCCGCGCACCGCCAGCGAGGCGGACGCGCCGTAGGCGGTGCTGGGGGCGCCCTGGTTGACGTAGGTGTCCTCGTTCGCGGAGACCTTGGACACCGTGTCCGTGGGCGCCTTCGCCAGGTCGAAGTGGTTCTTGACCTGGGCCTGGGTGAGGACCTTCGGGTAGACGGCCGTCTCGTCGATCTGGCCCGCGAAGAAGTTGCTCGTCGGCCGGGTCGGCCAGCTGGAGAGGTTGTCGCCGCCGACGTGCCAGTACCCGTTGTACGGCGTGAAGTTGGTGACGTTCAGCGTGCCCTTGCTCTGACCGTCGACGTATAGCGCCATGCCGGCGGGACCCTGGGTGCCGACCACGTGGTGCCACTTGTTGTCGTTGAAGGTGTCGAACAGACCGGTGGAGATGGTCCGGGCGGAGCCGTTGTACGTGCCGAAGACGAGCCGACCGTTGTTGGTCATGTAGATCTGCTTGTCGGTCGAGCCGCTGGCGCGGTCGGTGTTGTTGCCGAAGCCGATCAGCTTGCCACCACGGGTGGTGTTGGTCTTGAACCAGGTCTCGATCGTGTAGGAGCTGCCCACCGACTGGCGGTGGTCGCTGTACACCTGCTGGCTCGTGCCGTTGAAGCCCATCGCGGTGCTGGTGCCGGACACCGCGCCGGGGCTCTGGCGCAGGGCCGGGGCGTTCAGCTGGATGCCGCTGGTGTTGCCGCCGTCCGAGGAGTCGGCGACGTACGGGCCGACCGTGTCGTCGAAGCGCCAGTAGAGGTTGGCGCCGTCCGCGCGGACCTGGTTCGGGTAGGCCTGGACGGAGGTCGGGACCGTCACCGAGACGTTCGCCGACAGGGCGCTGGTGTTGCCCGCCCCGTCGGTCGCGGTCACGCGGTAGGTGTAGGACTGGCCGGCCTTGACCGTGGTGTCGACCCAGGCGGCCTGGGGGCGCTCCCACTCGACGGAGTCCGCGACCACCGAGGCGATCGGGTTGGCGGAGCCGTTGCGGTAGATGCGGTAGGTCAGCTTGCTGTCGTCCTGGTCGTAGCTGGTGCGCCAGCGGACCTGGACCTCGCCGGGCTTGACGCTCGCGGCGCTGGCCACCGGGGTGGTCGGCGCGCCGACGTCACCGGTGGAGGCGAAACGGGTCAGGCCCTGCTGCGGGTTGCCGTTGATGAGCGTGAACTCGCCGCCGACCCACATGTACTTGACGTCGTTCTTCTCCGCCACCGCCATGACGCGCGGGCCGATGCCCTCACCGATGCCGTCGTTGGCGGTGGGGTGCCATCCGAGCTTGCGCGGGCTGTTCACGAAGCCGTCCACGGGCGCCGGAGCGGGGCCGGTGTGGCTGGTCGGCTCGGCCAGCAGGAAGTTGCGCTTGCCGTCGGGCCACTCGTTCTCCAGCGAGCAGTCGTGCGCGTGCGAGGAGCTGTAGAGGACTCCGTCGTACGGCAGGACGAACTGGGTGGCGCCGAGGCAGCGGTCGCGCCACCGCTCGCCGAAGTCGCTGAGGTTGAGGGCGATGCGGCCGTCGAAGACGCCGCCGCCGGAACCCTCGTTGGCGGTGTAGAAGCCGGTCGCGTCGGTGCCGATCGTCTTGACCACCGAGTTGCTCGGGATGTTGGCGTACTGCTTGACCACCGCGCCGGAGGTCGCGTCGACCACGGCCAGCGCGTGGGTCTGGGCGCCGTTGATGTCGAAGAAGTCACCGCCCAGCAGGACGTTCTTGCCGTCCGGGGTGACCGCGACCGCGCGGCCCACCTCGTCGGCGTTGGCGACGAAGGGCTTGAGGGCACCGGAGGTCGCGTCGACCGCGGCGAACCGCCCGCGGGTCTGGCCCTCGACGGTGCCGAAGTCGCCGCCCGCGTACAGGGTGTCGTCGGTGACGGCGAGCGCGCGCACGGTGGCGGGGAAGCTCGGGTGGAACGTCGCCTTGGGCGTGCAGGTCGCGATGTCGATCGCGGCGAGGCTGGCGACCGGGGTGCCGTTCACGGCGCCGAAGTAGCCGCCCGCGTACAGGGTCTTGCCGTCCTTGGAGACGACCAGCGCGCGCACGGTGGCGGTGCCGTCCCCGACGGTGAAGCTGAGCTTGCAGTCGGTCGGGTTGCCCGTCGCGGCGTCCAGCGCGACGAAGTTGACCGCTTCCTGCTCGGAGCCGCCGGCGCCGTCGGGCGGGCGGACGGCCGAGAAGGTGCCGCCGGCGAAGACGGTGCCGTTCGTCTGAGCCATGGCGAAGACGACGCCGTTCGGCTGCCAGGTGGGCAGTTCGTCGGCGGTGAAGGCCACGGGCGGGGTGATGGCGGAGGCCTGGGGCATGAGCACCAGACCTATTCCGGCGCCGGCACCGACCAGTGACAGGGCGAGGGCAGCAGTCAGCCCTCTGGATCTACGCATGAGCCCCCCAGGGCAATAGCCCGGTTTCAATTGGCTGGAACTATCCGAACAGCCATATGTACTGGCGCAGACTAGGGCTCGCGCGAGGGCCCGGTCACCTCCCTTGACCCATTGCATACCAACTTGGAATCAACAGGGTTCAGGCGAGAGGGTGCGATGCGGACATACGGCAGGTATGCCCCGGTCAGGCCCTGGAGGCCGGACCGGGACACGGCAAACTTTATGTGAGGCGCGCGTCGCCGGGACGGCTCAGCGGTCGATGCGGACGGTGGCGCCCGCGAGTTGGTCCTCGACCTGGCGTATGTCGGCGTCCACCATGATCCGGGCCAGTTCCTGGACCAGCACCGTCGGCTTCCAGCCGAGCCGTTCGTGTGCCTTGCTCGCATCGCCGATGAGGGCGTCGACCTCGCTGGGGCGCTCGTACTTGGGGTCGTAGCGGACGTGCTCGTTCCAGTCGAGGCCCGCGTGCGTGAAGGAGGCCTCGACGAACTCGCGGACGGTGGCGGCGACTCCGGTCGCCACGACGTAGTCGGTCGCCTCGTCCTGCTGGAGCATCCGCCACATCGCGTCGACGTACTCGGGCGCGTAGCCCCAGTCGCGTACGGCGTCCAGGTTGCCCAGGTACAGGTGTTCCTGGAGGCCCGACTTGATCCGGGCCACCGCGCGGGTGATCTTGCGCGTCACGAAGGTCTCGCCGCGGCGCGGGGACTCGTGGTTGAAGAGGATGCCGTTCACCGCGAACATGCCGTAGGCCTCGCGGTAGTTCACGGTGGTCCAGTACGCGAAGACCTTGGCGGCGCCGTACGGGCTGCGCGGGTGGAACGGGGTCGCCTCGTTCTGCGGCGGCGGAGTGGCGCCGAACATCTCCGAGGAGGACGCCTGGTAGATCCGGGTGTCCACGCCGCTGGCACGGATGGCCTCCAGCAGGCGCAGCGCGCCGAGGCCGGTCACGTCGCCGGTGTAGAGCGGGGCGTCGAAGGAGACCCGGACGTGCGACTGGGCGCCCAGGTTGTAGACCTCGTCGGGCCGTATGTCACGCAGCAGGTTCACGAGCGCGACGCCGTCCGAGAGGTCGGCGTGGTGCAGGACGAAGGACCGGTTGGCGGTCTGCGGGTCCTGGTAGACGTGGTCGATGCGCTCGGTGTTGAAGCTGGACGACCGCCGCACGAGGCCGTGCACCGTGTAGCCCTTGGAGAGCAGAAGCTCGGCGAGGTACGAGCCGTCCTGCCCGGTGACTCCGGTGATCAGTGCGGTCTTGCCCATGTGGTCCCCTGGTGGTTCGTTGCGGTCTGGTGCTGGCGAGCGGCCCGCGCCACGGCGGCGGGGCGTGCTCCGGTGTTCGGTCCGGGCGTTCGGCCCGGGGGTGTCACGGTGGGCCGGTGTACGCGCGCCCGGGGCCGCCCGGGGGCTGGACGCGTACCGTACACGGCGCATCCGGAGCGGTTCGCTCCGCGCTGCGCCGGTGGCCGGCGGCCCGTCCGGGAACGGTGGATCCGGCCGGGCCCGGCACCTGGCCCGCGCCGCGCGGCCGCGGGCTGGCATCATCGCCGGTATGACAAGCTCGCTGCCGCTCCTGCCCCCGCACGCCCGCGTCTTCGTCGCCGGCCACCGCGGCCTCGTCGGGTCCGCGGTCGCCCGGCGGCTCACCGCCGACGGCCACGAGGTGCTCACCCGGGGCCGCGCGGAACTCGACCTGCGCGACGCCGCCGCGACCGCCGCGTACCTGAAGGACGTCCGCCCGGACGCCGTCGTCCTGGCGGCCGCCAAGGTCGGCGGGATCATGGCCAACAGCACTTACCCGGTGCAGTTCCTGGAGGACAACCTCAAGATCCAGCTGAGCGTGATCGCCGGCGCGCACGACGCCGGGGTCGCCAGGCTGCTGTTCCTCGGGTCGTCCTGCATCTACCCGAAGCTGGCCCCGCAGCCGATCAGCGAGGACGCGCTGCTGACCGGTCCGCTGGAGCCGACCAACGAGGCGTACGCACTGGCCAAGATCGCGGGCATCGTCCAGGTGCAGTCGTACCGCAAGCAGTACGGGGCCTCGTACATCTCGGCCATGCCGACGAACCTCTACGGTCCCGGCGACAACTTCGACCTGGAGTCCTCGCACGTCCTGCCCGCCCTCATCCGGCGCTTCCACGAGGCGGCGGCCGCGGGCAAGGACGAGGTCGCGCTGTGGGGTTCGGGCACGCCGCGCCGGGAGTTCCTGCACGTGGACGATCTCGCGGCCGCCTGCGCCGTGCTGCTGGACTCCTACGACGGGGACGAGCCGGTCAACATCGGCTGCGGCGAGGACCTCACCATCAAGGCACTGGCCGAGACGGTCGCCGAGGTGACCGGCTTCCGGGGCCGGCTCGCCTGGGACACGTCCAAGCCGGACGGGACCCCGCGCAAGCTGCTGGACGTGACCCGGCTGACGTCGCTGGGCTGGAAGCCGGGCATCGGCCTGCGCGAGGGCATCACGTCCACCTACCGGTGGTGGCTGGACTCCCAGGGCGGGAACTGAGCACATACGCAGGGGCCCCTCAGTACGCTCCGCGACCGTCGACGACGGCGCGGAACGTACGGGCCACGACGTCGACATCGCTGGTGAAGGACCAGTTGTCGACGTACTGCAGATCGAGCTGAATCGTTTCGTCCCAGGACAGGTCGGACCGTCCGCTGATCTGCCACAGTCCGGTCATCCCGGGGCGCACGGTGAGCCGGCGCAGCTCGACCTCGTCGTACCGCGCCACCTCTTCCGGCAGCGGCGGGCGCGGGCCGACCAGCGACATGTCGCCCGTCAGCACGTTGAGCAGCTGGGGGAGTTCGTCGAGCGAGGTGCGGCGCAGCAGCCGCCCGACCCGGGTCACCCGGGGGTCGCGCCGCATCTTGAACATCAGGCCGTCGTGTTCGTTGACCCCGGTGAGCTCCGCCTTGAGCGCGTCGGCGTCGGCCACCATCGTGCGGAACTTCCACATCACGAAGGGGACGCCGTCGCGGCCGATCCGGCGCTGGCTGTAGAAGGCCGGGCCGCGCGAGCCGAGACGGATCGCCAGGACGAGGCCGAGGAAGAGCGGGGACAGCAGGAGCAGCCCGAGCCCCGCCCCGGCCCGGTCCAGTACGGACTTCAGTACGGGCTGCACGCCCCGGCTGACCGGGGGCGCGATCCGCAGCACCGCGAGGCCGCCCGCGGTCAGCGTCTCCAGCCGCTTGGCGGATATCTCCACGAGTCCGGGGAACACGGCCAGTTCGAGACCGGCGTCGTGCAGGGCCCAGGCCACCCGGCGCAGCCGCTCCCCCGCCATCCGCGCGCCGGGCGCGACGAGGACCAGGTCCGCGTGGTGGGCGCGGACCGCGCCGAGCACGGCGGCGGCGTCGCCGCCGGGCGCGGCCGGCATGCCCGCCTCCAGGCGGGCCGCGACCGGGACGCCGCCGTCGAGCGAGCCGGGGCCGACCGGTACGACGCCGACGACCACGTACGGATGGTCGGTGCGCGCGGCCAGGTGGGCGATGACGTCCTCGACGGTGCCGGGTTCCCCGATCATCAGCACGCGGCTGACGGCCTGGGCCTCCCGGCGGGCGCCCGAGAGGTGACGGTAGGTCAGTTTGTGGCAGGCGACGGTCACGAGCAGGGCGGGCAGCAGGGCGCCGAGGGCCGCCATCCGGGGGGTGCTCTCGTCCGTCACCACGCGGGCCACGGCCAGGACGCCGATCAGAATCAGCCAGTCGTGCACGACGGGCAGGACACCCCGCGATTCTCCCAGCAGCCGGGAGGCATAACGGCGGCGCAGCGCTTGCACGCCGACCCAGGCGAGGGCGGCGGCGAGTCCGCAGTAGACGGGGCGGGCCTGTTCAGCGGCCTCGAAGACCAGGGTGACGGGCACGGCCGCGCCGACGAGGTCCGCGGTCAGCGCCGCGGGCAGGTACCAACGGGCTTTGTCACCGAGCCGTCGCTCGGGCGCAGCTGTCCCCTGAGCCGATCCGGCCACTCTTTGCGCAGGAAAATGGACATGCCTCATGGGCCCCCCTGGCACGTGGACTATGACGGTGGCGATGGCCCGCGGCTTCCCCTGGCAGCGGACACGTGTCGCACCGGGAAACAGTACGACAAACACCCGTACGGTAAATGCTGTTTGCGTGAACGAGGCGTCTCGTTGTCCGTTCGTTAGCCAGCGGTATCCCGAGTTCCGAATTGCCGCCCCCCACCCCCCGTGCGTGGGCGAACCGGCGGGTGAACGTCCGGGTGAACAGTTCGTATAGCGGACGCGTCTCTTCGGACAACGAACCGTTTCTGGCCAACCTTTTGACGCGCCCCTGACATCCCACGCGGTTGATGGCACTCTTCGATCCGTTCTGCGCACCAGCTGTTCTGCCCGGCGGCCCACCCAGCTGTCCGGAACCCCCTTGCAGAAGGAGTCTGCGTTGAGTCCCACCCCCCACCGGCGTGCCACCGCGGCCGGCGCTCTCGTTGCGGCAGCTGCACTCCTGGCCGTCGGCATCCAGACCGGTACCGCTTCCGCCGACGCCACCGCGTCGCAGGCCCGCACCGCCGCTCAGCCCAACCCGGGCGCGGCCGCTTACAACCTGTCGGCTTCGGAGCGTGCGACGCTCCTGGCAGAGGCCAACTCCACCACCGCGCAGGCTGCCAAGGCCCTCGGCCTCGGCAACCAGGAGAAGCTGATCGTCCGTGACGTCGTCAAGGACGTCGACGGCACCACGCACACCACCTACGAGCGCACCTACGGCGGCCTGCCGGTGCTGGGCGGCGACCTGACCGTCCACGCCAAGGGCGGCGTCACCAAGAGCGTCACCAAGGCCACCAACGCCGAGATCAAGGTCGACACGACCGCGGCGGTCACCCCGGACGCCGCCGACAAGACGGCCTTCTCGGCCGCTTCCTCGGCGGGCGGCAAGGACGTCAAGGCCGCCAAGGGCGCCAAGAAGGTCGTCTGGGCCGCCGACGGCGTCCCGGTCCTCGCCTACGAGACCGTGGTCGGTGGTGTCCAGCGCGACGGGACCCCGAGCGAGCTGCACGTGATCACCGACGCCAAGACCGGCGCCAAGATCACCGAGTGGCAGAAGATCGAGTCCGGCATCGGCAACACCATGTACAGCGGCCAGGTCACCCTGGGCACCTCGCAGTCGGGCAGCAACTACACGCTGACCGACGCGGGCCGCGGCGGCCACAAGACGTACGACCTCAACGGCGGCTCGTCGGGCACCGGCACCCTCTTCACCAACACCACCGACACCTGGGGCAACGGCCTCGCCTCCAACCGCGCGACCGCCGGTGCGGACGCGGCCTACGGCGCCCAGCTGACGTGGGACTACTACAAGAACGTGCACGGCCGCAACGGCCTGCGCAACGACGGCGTGGCCCCGTACAGCCGGGTCCACTACGGCAACGCCTACGTCAACGCGTTCTGGGACGACTCCTGCTTCTGCATGACGTACGGCGACGGCACCAGCAACACGCACCCGCTGACCTCGATCGACGTCGCCGCGCACGAGATGACGCACGGCCTCACCTCGGTCACCGGCAACATGACCTACAGCGGTGAGCCCGGCGGTCTGAACGAGGCGACCTCCGACATCATGTCGGCGGCCGTCGAGTTCAACGCCAACAACGCCAACGACGTCGGTGACTACCTCGTCGGCGAGAAGATCGACATCAACGGCGACGGCACCCCGCTGCGCTACATGGACAAGCCGAGCAAGGACGGCGGGTCCAAGGACTCGTGGTACTCCGGCCTCGGCGGCCTCGACGTGCACTACTCGTCGGGCCCGGCCAACCACGTCTTCTACCTGATGTCCGAGGGCTCCGGCGCCAAGGTCATCAACGGGGTCAGCTACAACTCCCCCACCTCGGACAACCTCCCGGTCACCGCGATAGGCCGCGACGCCGCCGCGAAGATCTGGTTCCGCGCCCTGACGGTCGGCTACTTCAAGTCGAACACCAACTACGCGGCCGCCCGTACGGCGACCCTGCAGGCGGCGGCCGACCTGTACGGCGCCAACTCGGTCACGTACAACAACGTGGCCAACGCCTGGGCCGGCATCGCCGTCGGATCGCGCCCCGCCCCCAGCGGTGTCTCGGTCACCCCGATCGCCAACCAGAACACCCAGATCAACACCGCGGTGAACCTGCAGGTCCAGGCCACCAGCACCAACCCGGGCGCGCTGAGCTACGCGGCGACCGGCCTCCCGGCCGGCCTGTCGATCAACGCCTCGAACGGTCTGATCTCGGGTACGGCCACCACCGCGGGCACGTCCAACGTGACCGTCACCGTGACCGACTCCGCCTCGAAGACGGGTACGGCGTCCTTCACCTGGACCGTCGGCACCACGGAGCAGAACGTCTTCGAGAACACGGCCGACTACACGATCAACGACAACTCGACGGTCGAGTCGCCGATCACCGTGACCCGCTCGGGCAACGCCCCGAGCACCCTCAAGGTCGACGTGAACATCGTCCACACCTACGTCGGTGACCTCAAGGTCGACCTGGTCGCCCCCGACGGCAGCGTGTACAACCTGCGCAACCGCACCGGCGGCAGCGCGGACAACATCGTCCAGTCCTTCACCGTGAACGCCTCCTCCGAGGTCGCCAACGGTGTCTGGAAGCTGCGGGTCGCCGACCTCGCGGCGCAGGACGTCGGCTACATCAACAGCTGGAAGCTCACCTTCTGACCCCCGCCAGGGGCCACTGAGCACCAACTGACCTGACACGGGGCCGCCCGGGGAGCACACCTCCCCGGGCGGCCCTGTCCGTTGCGCGGCTCCGTCCGTTGTGCGGCTCCGTCCGCCACGGCCGTACGTCCGTACGCGCCCGGGACCTGTTCCCCGCGGGTACGGGACCTTCGGCGCCGGTCGGCCGTCCCCGGCCGGTTCACACTGAACGGGAGCGGACCTACGGAACCGTAGGTCCGGCACCCCGCACCGGGACGGACGCACATGCCCGCGACAGCACAGCAGCCCCTCGCCGACACCCCCGCGAGCACCGGGGCCGACGACCACCCCTGGCTGATCCAGGGCGGCATGGGCGTCGGGGTCTCCGGCTGGCGCCTGGCTCGCGCGGTGGCCGTCACCGGACAGCTGGGCGTCGTCTCCGGCACGGCCCTCGACGTGGTGCTCGCACGCGTCCTGCAGACCGGCGACCCCGGCGGCCACGCGCGCCGCGCGCTCGCCGCCTTCCCGCGGCCCCAGCTGGCCCGGACCGTCCTCGAGCGCTATTTCCGCGCGGAGGGCGTCGACGGGGACGCGGCCGGCACGCCGATGCGCGCCACCCCGCGGCTGCGCGCCACCGGTGGCGGCCAGGCCGAGATCCTCACCGTGCTCGGCAACTTCGTCGAGGTGTGGCTCGCCAAGGAGGGCCACGACGGCCCGGTGGGCGTCAACTACCTGGAGAAGATCCAGCCGGCGACCGCGCCCGCGATGTTCGGCGCGATCCTGGCGGGGGCCGACTACGTCTGCGTCGGCGCCGGGGTGCCCGGTCACGTCCCCGCGCTCGCGACCCGCCTCGCCCGCTGCGAACCCGTCGTCTCCCGGATCCGGGTCGAGGGCGACGAGGAACCGCTGGACCTGCCCTTCGACCCGGCGGCCCTGCTCGCCGGGCACCTGCCGGGCCCGCTGCGCCGCCCCGGGGTCCTGGCGATCGTCTCGCTGCCGGTGCTGGCGGCCTACCTCGCCCGCGATGCGGCCACCCGGCCCGACGGGTTCGTCATCGAGACCAGTCCGGCCGGCGGCCACAGCGCCCCGCCGCGCGGTCCGATGACCCTGGACGCCTCCGGCGAGCCGGTCTACGGTCCGCGCGACCACCCGGACCTCGCCAAGATGGCCGCGCTGGGGCTGCCGTTCTGGCTGGCGGGCGGTCAGGCCTCCCCCGAGGCCCTCGCGGCCGCGCGGGCCCAGGGCGCGGCCGGGGTCCAGATCGGCAGCGCCTTCGCGCTGTGCGAGGAGTCCGGCATGGCCCGCCACCTGCGCGAGCAGGTGCTGGAGCGGGCCCGCGCCGGGACGCTGGCGGTGCGCAACGACCCGGATGCCTCGCCCACGTCCTTCCCCTTCAAGGTGGCGGAGCTGGCCGGCACGGTCTCCGACCCCGAGGTCGCGGCCGCCCGGCGCCGGGTCTGCGACCTGGGGTTCCTGCGGACGCCGGCGCGCGGCCCGCGCGGTGTGGTGTACCGGTGCGCCGCCGAGCCGGTGGCGGCGTACGTCCGCAAGGGCGGTGCCGCGGCGGACACCGCGGGGAAGCAGTGCCTGTGCAACGGGCTGCTGGCCACGATCGGCCTGGCGCAGCGCCGCCCGGGCGGCCGGGTCGAACCCCCGCTGGTGACCCTCGGCAAGGACCTCTCGTTCCTGCCGCGGGTGTCCCCGGACGCCTCCCCCTATACGGCGGCGGACGTGGTGGCCTGGCTGGCCCCCGGGGCGCGGCGCGACGGTCCGCGGTCCGCGTAGGTCCCGGCCCGGGAGCGACCACCGGGTTCGAGGCCCGGCCCTGCTCGGAGCCCGCACGTGAAGGGCCCGGCACCCCTGGAAGCCTCCTGGGGTGCCGGGCCCTTCACGGGGTGGTGGGTCAGCGGAAGTGGCCGCCCAGGAAGTCGTGGTCGAAGAAGCCGAGGCCGTCGTTGCGGATGACCGAGTCGTCCGCCTCGTCGCCCTCGTGCGGGCGCATCCGGTCGACGCCGTGCCGCTGAGGTGCCTGCCGCGCCGGCCGCGCCTTGCGGCCCTGGTCCTCATCGCGACCCTGGCCCTGCTCGGGAGCCTGGCCCTGCTCCGGGGCCTGGCCCTGCTCGGGAGCCCGGTTCTCGTCCGGGGCCTGGTTCTCGTCCGGGGCCTGACCCAGGTCCGGGCGCTGGTTCTGGTCCGGGCGCTGGTTCTCGTCCGGAGCCTGCCCCATGTCGGGGGCCTGGTTCTCGTCCGGCGCCTGACCCAGGTCCGGGCGCTGGTTCTCGTCCGGGCGCTGGTTCTGGTCCGGGCGCTGGTTCTCGTCGGGGCGCTGGTTCTCGTCGGGAGCCTGACCCATGTCAGGGGCCTGGTTCTCGTCCGGCGCCTGACCCAGGTCCGGACGCTGGTTCTCGTCCGGCGCCTGACCCAGGTCCGGGGCCGCCTGGTCCGGGCCGTCGTCGTCCATGCGGCTCTGCTCGTCGCGGGCGCCCTGCTCGTGGCGGCCGTCGACGTCGCCGTCGCGGCGCGCCCGGCCGTGGCGGTCGCCGTCGTCGTCGTGGCGCCAGTGGTGACCGTGGTCGTCGTCATCGTCGTCGAACGGCTTGAAGAAGACCGAACGGACGTGCACGCCACCCACAGAGTCCCCCGGGTTGAGGGTCCGCACGGCCCGGTCGCCGCAGTCCCGGTCCTCGAACAGCAGCGCCAGCGACCGCGTGTCGTTCGCGACGCGGGTGGCGGCCTCGTCCCAGTCGGTGCCGCTCAGCCGGTAGCAGGTGTCGTTCTCCGGCGGATTGATCTCCCTCCAGCCGTCGCCGTCGATCCGGTAGCGCAGCTCACCGAGCGAGCGGTGGTGGCCGTCGTCGTCGTTGGCGAACGACTGGCCCGCCGCCGGAATGACGAGGGCCAGGGCGCCGACGAAAGCGGCGGCAGCGGTGGTGCGAAGACGCATGGGGTGTCCGTTTCTCGGGTTCCTCGGATACCGGGTCCGGTGGGCATCCGCGGGCAGCGTAGGAGCGGACGGAACTGCTGAAACGATTCGCCATGCGCAGCGCGTTCGAAGGTTCACCCGACAGGACCGGACGTTGGACCGGACGCGCTCAGGGGCGTACGGGCGTCCGCTCCCCGGTCGCCTGAGCACCCACCGCCGCCGTGGCCGCCGGGCCCGCGGCCGGAGCCGGGGTCGGCGCGGTGCCGCGTACCAGCGCGAACACCACCACCGCGCCCACCAGGCCCATCGCCCCCGACACCAGGAACGTCTCCCGCAGCCCGCTCGCGAAGGCGGCGTCCACCAGGCCGTCCAGCGCCTCGCGCGCCCCGCCCGCCGGGGCCGCGCCGAGCAGCTGCCCCGCCCCGCCCGAGGCCAGCGCGTCGGCCATCTCGCGCGCACCCGGCGTACCGCCCAGCCCGGAGACCAGGCCGGCGTGGAAGACCGCGCCCAGGACCGCGATGCCGAGGGCCGTGCCCAGCTGGCGCGCGGTGTTCAGCGCGCCGCCCGCCATGCCCGCCCGGGCCGGGGCCACCGCGGACATCGCGGTGGCGGCCAGCGCCGGGAACGCCGTGCCCACCCCCACACCGGTCAGGGCCAGCCCCGGGAGCAGCGCGGACCAGCCGTCGCCGGCATCCAGCATCAGGCTCTGGAGCAGCGCGCCCGCGCCGACCAGCAGCAGCCCGCCGCCGATGGTGAGCCGGGGGGACAGTCCGTGCAGCAGCCGCCCGGCCGCCGCGGAGACCAGGAAGGCGGCCAGGCTGAGCGGCACCAGCACCAGACCGGCGCCGACCGGGCTCATGCCCTCGGCCGACTGGAGCCACAGGGAGACGTACATCAGGTAGCAGAAGGCCCCGCCGGAGAGCAGCAGCCCGGCGGTCATGACCGCGACGAAGGAGGGGCTCCGGAACAGCGAGAGGTCGAGCATCGGGTGGGCCGTGCGCAGTTCGACCACGATGAACGCCGCGAAGGAGAGGACGGCGAGCGCGAAGAGGCCGAGGGTGGTGGCGGAGGTCCAGCCGTTCTCACCGACCCGGATCAGGGCGTAGGTCACGGCGGCGGCGCCGAGCGTGAAGGTGGCCATGCCGGGCAGGTCCATGCCCTTGGCGTGCGGGTTGCGGGACTCGGCGACCGCCTTGAGGGTGACGAAGACGGCGAGCGCGCAGACCGGCAGGTTGATGTAGAAGATCCAGCGCCAGCCGAAGTGCTCGGTGAGCAGGCCGCCGATGATCGGTCCGGCCGCGGCGGCGGCGCCGTTGACCGCGCCCCACACGCCGAAGGCGATCCCGCGGTCGCGGCCCTGGTAAGCGGCGCTGAGCAGGGCCATGGTGGTGGCGAACATCGCCGCACCGCCGATGCCCTGGACGGCGCGGAAGGCGATGAGGGTGCCCGGGCCGTCGGCCAGGCCGCAAGCCAGCGAGGCCGCGGCGAAGAGGACGAGACCGCCGAGGTAGACGCGGCGGCGGCCGATCCGGTCGGCGAGCGAGCCCGCGCCGAGGAGCAGCGCGGCCAGCGCCAGGGCGTAGATGTCCATCACCCACTGGAGCCCGGTGAATCCGCTGTGCATGTCGGTGGCCATGTCGGGGAGGGCGACGGTCACGATCGTGACGTCGACCAGCAGCATGAACGCGCCGAGGCAGACCGCGGTCAACGGCAGCCACTTACGCATGGGGGTACTCCTAGGGCAGGTCTGGATCCGGGGCCGCGCGGGGCGGGTTTCCGGCGCCCGGGGCTCGGGCGCCCGGTGACCTCAAGGTCGCAGGCCGTACCCCTCCTCCCCCACCCAGTGGCTCCTCCGCGGCGGATTTCCCGCATGGGGGGCCTCTGGGATGATGGAAACCATGAACTTGGGGGAAACGGACTCACTCGACCACGCGCTGATCCAGGCGCTGATGATCGACGGCCGGGCCTCCTTCAGTCATCTCGCCGAGGTGCTGGAGGTCTCCGACCAGACGGTGGTGCGGCGCTACCGCAGGATGCGCACCACCGGGCTGATCCGCGTGGTCGCGCTGCCGCTGGGCCGCCGGGTGGGGCTGTTCGAGTCCTGGCTCCGGGTGCAGTGCGCCCCGGACGCGGCGCTCGCGGTGGCCGGGGCGCTGGCCCGGCGGCCCGACATCGCCTGGGTGAAGCTCGGCTCGGGCGGGACCGAGATCCACTGCATGACCAAGGCCCGGACCCGGCGGGAGCGCGACGGGCTGCTGCTGGACAAGCTGCCGAGCACCCGACGGGTCACCGGGGTCACCGCCCACACCCTCCTGCGGACGTTCATGGGCGGGCCCGAGGCCTGGCTCGGGATGGCGGCGCTGCGCGAGGACCAGATCGAGGCCATGGTCCGCCCCACCGCCGCGGCCGTACCCGGGCAGCCGCCGGAGCTGTACGCCCTGGACGAGGCCGAGCTGGCCATGCTGGCGGTCCTCGGCCAGGACGGCCGGGCGGGGTATCCGGAGCTGGCCCGCGCCTGCGGGCTGTCCGAGTCCACGGCCCGCCGCCGCCTGGACCGGATGCGGGACCTCGGCGCGGTCTACTTCGACGTGGAGACCGTACCCTCCATGTTCGGGTACGAGACCGAGGCGACCTTGATGATCACGGTCCCGCCCGCCCGGCTCGCGGAAGTGGGGGCCGCGCTCGGCCGCCACCCGGAGGTGCCGTTCGCGGCGGCGGTCACCGGGGCCGCGAACCTGCTCGCGGTGGTGGTGTGCCGGGACACCGACTCGCTCTACACCTACCTGACCGAGCGGATCGGCGCGGTGGACGGGGTGCAGCAGGTCGAGGTGATCCCCACCCTGCGCCACATCAAGCGGGCCGGGATGCTGGTGGAGGACGGGCGGCTGGTGGACCCGCCGACCGCCCCCTGACCGCACGCCGACCGCCCCCTGACCGCGCGCGCCGGTGTCCCGGCGCGCGCGGTGACTCAGCGCAGCACCATCCCGCCGCCCGGGTGCGCCGTCGGGTCCACCGGGCCCGCGACCAGGCCCAGTTCGGCCGGGGTGGCCAGCAGCGGGTGGGCGGGCAGGATCCGTACGGTGTAGCCGAAGGGGCCCGTACGGTCCAGGGCGAGCGGGCCCTCGTACAGCCAGCGGCCGTCCAGGTCCGGTCCCGCGGCGGGCTTGAGCGGGAAGGTCCGCGCCTCGCCGATGACGTCCTGCGCGTCCACCCGCCCCGCGACGGCCTGTACCTCGACCTCGTCGGGGCCGAGCGTGTCCAGGGCGACCTGGACGCGCAGGGTGAGCGTCGACCCCAGTTCCGCGGTGCCTCCCACGGCTCCCCCGGGACCGGCGGCCAGGGCCTCCACGTGCAGCGCCCCGACCCGCGGCCAGGCCGCGCGCACCCGCCCCTTCCAGGTGGCGAGTTCCCACGCCGCCTCGGAGGTGAGGGAGCGGTGGGCGAGCGCGGCCGGGGTGTACAGCCGCTCCACGTACTCGCGCACCATGCGTCCCGCGAGCACCTTGGGCCCCAGCGAGACGAGGGTGCGCCGGACCATCTCGATCCACCGCACGGGCAGCGCGGTGCGCCCGGAACGGTCGTAGAAGCGGGGCGCGACCCGGTTCTCGATCAGGTCGTAGAGGGCGTTCGCCTCGACGTCGTCCCGCCGGTCCTCGTCGGTCCCGTAGCCGTCGGCGGTGGGGATGGCCCAGCCGAAGTCCGGCTCGAACCACTCGTCCCACCAGCCGTCCAGGACCGAGAGGTTGAGGCAGCCGTTCAGCGCGGCCTTCATGCCGCTGGTCCCGCAGGCCTCCAGCGGGCGCAGCGGGTTGTTCAGCCACACGTCGCAGCCGGGGTAGAGCTTCTGCGCCATGGCCATGCCGTAGTCGGGCAGGAACACGATGCGGTGGCGCACCCGCGGATCGTCGGCGAAGCGCACCAGTTCCTGGACGAGCCGCTTGCCGCCGTCGTCGGCGGGGTGCGCCTTGCCCGCGACGACGATCTGTACGGGGCGGTCCGGGTCCAGCAGCAGCCTGCGCAGCCGGTCCGGGTCGCGCAGCATCAGCGTGAGCCGCTTGTAGGAGGGCACCCGGCGCGCGAACCCGATGGTGAGCACGTCGGGGTCGAGTACGGAGTCCACCCAGCCCAGTTCGGCGTCCCCGGCCCCGCGCTGGCGCCACGAGGCGCGCAGCCGGTCGCGGACCTCCTGGACGAGCTGTTCGCGCAGCACCCGGCGCAGGTCCCAGACGTCCTGGTCGGCGATGTCGGCGACCGCGTCCCAGCGCTGCGAGCCACCGACGGACAGCGCGTCCTCGGTGCGCCCGGCGCCGATCTGGCGGGCGCCGAGCCGCACCACCTCGGGGGCCACCCAGGTCGGAGCGTGCACGCCGTTGGTGACGGAGACGATGGGAACGTCGGCGGGGTCGAATCCCGGCCAGAGCCCGGCGAACATGCCGCGGCTGACGGCGCCGTGCAGGGTGGACACGCCGTTGGCGCGCTGGGCGAGGCGCAGGCCCATGACGGCCATGTTGAACACGCCGGGATCACCGCCCGGGTAGCTCTCGGCACCCAGTTCGAGGATCCGGTCGACGGGTACGCCGATCAGCTCGCCGCCGTCGGCGAAGTGGCGGGCGACCAGCCCCCGCTCGAAGCGGTCGATGCCCGCGGGGACCGGGGTGTGGGTGGTGAACACCGTGCCGGCCCGGACCGCCTCGACGGCCGCGTCGAAGGCCAGGCCCACGCCCTCCAGTTCCCTTATGCGTTCGAGCCCGAGGAAACCGGCGTGCCCCTCGTTGGTGTGGAACACCTCGGGGTCGGGATGGCCGGTGAGCGCGCAGTACGTCCGCACGGCCCGGACCCCGCCGATGCCGAGCAGCATCTCCTGGAGCAGCCGGTGCTCGCTGCCGCCGCCGTAGAGGCGGTCGGTCACCTCGCGCGCGGCGGCGTCGTTGTCCTCGACGTCGGAGTCGAGCAGCAGCAGCGGCACCCGGCCGACGCGCACCTGCCAGATGTGCGCGTGCAGGGAGCGGCCGCCGGGCAGCGAGAGGGTGACGCGGGCGGGGGTGTCGTCGGGGCCGCGCAGCAGGGAGACGGGCAGCTCGTTGGGGTCGAGGACCGGGTAGTGCTCCTGCTGCCAGCCGTCGCGGGAGAGGGACTGGCGGAAGTACCCGTGCCGGTAGAGCAGGCCGACGCCGATGAGCGGGACGCCGAGGTCGCTGGCGGCCTTGAGGTGGTCCCCGGCGAGGATCCCGAGCCCGCCGGAGTACTGCGGCAGTGCGGCGGTGATGCCGAACTCGGGCGAGAAATAGGCGATGGCGGCGGGCAGCTCGGCGCTGTTCTCCTGCCCCTGGTACCACCGGTCGCCGTGGACGTAGTCATCGAGGTCGGCGCAGGCGCCGTGGAGCCGCCGCAGGAACCTGCGGTCCCGCGCCAGTTCCTCCAGCCGGGCGGCGGGCACCGCCCCCAGCAGCCGGACGGGATCGCCGCCGGCGGCGGACCAGCCCTCGGGGTCGACGGATTGGAAGAGTTCCCGGGTCTCCCCGTGCCACGACCAGCGCAGGTTGCGCGCGAGATCGGCGAGCGGCAGCAGGGGTTCCGGCAGGACAGGGCGCACGGTGAATCGACGGATAGCCTTCACGTGTCCACCTTCGCAGGGGGTTACGCCTCGGAGCGGCCGCACCACGCTGTGCACCCGCGCATCACCCCGGGAAGGCTAGCGGCGGCGCCGCCGCACGGCCATCCCGCCTCCGCACGGCCATCCCGCCTCCGCCCCGCCTCCGCCCCGCCTCGGTCGCGGCGCCGGACGGCCCCGAGCGGGCGGCAAGCTCCGCGCGCGGACGGCGAGCTGACGGGGGCTCGGGCGTCAGCTTCGGTCCGCCGGACCATGCGCTCGTCCCTACGTACGAGTAGTTAACCCAGCGCGCGGATTGGGCGGCCTCTGAGTGGGCAGGGCTCCCCGGGTACAGCGCTCGCCGGCGCTCGTACAGCGCACGGCACACCCCCCGCCCCACCTCCCGCCACCCGAGTGAACGCGGACAGGAGCGGCCATGCCCGCAGGCCAGCCGTCCACTGAGCGGCTAGAAACAGACCGAACAGAGCGTGCACAACCAGCCGGAGCGTCATCGGCTGGACCGTTGTCACCGAGCCCTGCGAACTGCCCCCAGGTGATCCCATCATGATCGGTCGCATTCCCGTGCTGGACGTCCGCCCCGCCGTCGACTGCGGCGCCAGACCCGCCAAGGCGGTCGTGGACGAGGTCTTCGAAGTCTCCGCCACCGTGTTCCGCGAGGGACACGACGCGCTCGCGGCCCACGTGGTGCTGCGAGATCCGAACGGGCGCGCGCGCCCGCCCGTGCCGTTGTCCGAGCTGGCGCCCGGCACCGACCGGTGGGGCGCGCGGGTGTCCGCCGACTCCGAGGGGAGGTGGACGTACGTCGTCGAGGCGTGGAGCGATCCGGTGGCGACCTGGCGCGCGCACGCGGCGATCAAGGTCCCGGCCGGGATCGACACCGGTCTGATGCTGCTGGAGGGCGCCGAGCTGTACGAGCGGGTCGCCGCCAAGATCCCGAAGCGGGACGGGCGCGAGGCGGTGCTGGCCGCCGCCGACGCCCTGCGCGACGAGGACCGGCCGGCCGGGGTGCGGCTGGCCGCGGCCCTGGCGCCCGAGGTCGACGCCGCGCTCGCCCGCAAGCCGTTCCGGGAGCTGGTGACCGCCTCGAAGCCGCTGGCCGTGCTCGTGGAGCGCAAGCGGGCCCTCTTCGGTGCCTGGTACGAGCTGTTCCCGCGCTCCGAGGGCGCGGTGCTGGAGCCCGGCGAGGCCCCGGTCAGCGGTACGTTCACGACCGCCGCCGAGCGGCTCCCGGCCGTCGCCGCCATGGGCTTCGACGTGGTGTACCTGCCGCCGATCCACCCGATCGGGAGCACGTACCGCAAGGGCCCCAACAACACACTCTCCGCCGGGAGTTGGGATCCGGGTGTGCCGTGGGCCATCGGCTCGACCGAGGGCGGGCACGACGCCGTCCACCCCGAGCTGGGCACGATCGAGGACTTCGACCGCTTCGTCGCGCGGGCCCGCGAGCTGCGCCTGGAGATCGCGCTCGACTTCGCCCTCCAGTGCTCGCCGGACCACCCGTGGGTGGAGAAGCACCCGGAGTGGTTCCGCCACCGCGCGGACGGGACCGTCGCGTACGCCGAGAATCCGCCGAAGAAGTACCAGGACATCTATCCCGTCCACTTCGACACCGACATGAGCGGAATCGTCGAGGAGACCCTGCGCATCCTGCGGTACTGGATGGACCACGGAGTGCGCATCTTCCGCGTCGACAATCCACACACCAAGCCGGTGGTCTTCTGGGAAAAGGTGATCGCGGACATCAACAAGAGCGATCCCGACGTGATCTTCCTGGCCGAGGCCTTCACCCGGCCCGCCATGATGCGCGCGCTCGCCTCGATCGGTTTCCAGCAGTCCTACACGTATTTCACCTGGCGCAACACGAAGCGGGAACTCACCGAATACGTCACCGAGCTGGCGGGCGATTCGGCGGCCTGCATGCGGCCCAATTTCTTCGTCAACACGCCGGACATCCTGCACGAGTACCTCCAGACCGGCGGCCGCCCCGCCTTCGAGATCAGGGCCGTGCTGGCCGCGACCCTCTCTCCCACCTGGGGCGTCTACGCCGGTTACGAGCTGTGCGAGAACACCCCGGTGAAGGAGGGCAGCGAGGAGTACCTCGATTCCGAGAAGTACGAGCTGCGCCCCCGCGACTGGGCCGCCGCGGAACGCGAGGGCCGCACCATCGCCCCGCTGATCACCTCGCTGAACCGGATGCGCCGCCGCAATCCGGCGCTCCAGCAGCTGCGCGACATCCATTTCCACTCGACCGACAACGAGCAGGTGATCGCCTATTCGAAGCACAGCGGAGCGCACTGCGTACTGGTGGTCGTCAACCTCGATCCGCACCACACCCAGGAGGCGACGGTCTCGTTGGACATGCCGGTACTCGGCCTCGACTGGCACGGGTCCCTCGCGGTGCGCGACGAGCTCACCGGCGAGACCTATCACTGGGGCAGGGCGAACTACGTGCGCCTGGAACCGGGCCGCACCCCCGCGCACGTGCTTGCCGCTCTGCGACCGTCCCCGCTCACCGGAGGGTCACCCACCTCATGATGATCAACGATCCCGTCCACGACCTGTTCGAGGACACCCCCGCGAAGGACCGCGACCCCGACTGGTTCAAGCGGGCGGTGTTCTACGAGGTCCTCGTCCGCTCCTTCCACGACAGCGACGGCGACGGCGTGGGCGACCTCAAGGGGCTCACCGCCAAGCTGGACTACCTCCAGTGGCTCGGCGTCGACTGCCTCTGGCTGCCGCCGTTCTTCGCCTCGCCACTGCGCGACGGCGGCTACGACGTCTCCGACTACACCTCAGTACTGCCGGAGTTCGGCGACCTCGCCGACTTCGTGGAATTCGTCGACGCGGCCCATCAGCGCGGCATGCGCGTGATCATCGACTTCGTCATGAACCACACGAGCGACCAGCACGAGTGGTTCCAGCAGTCGCGCAAGGACCCCGACGGCCCGTACGGCGACTACTACATGTGGGCCGACAACGACAAGCAGTACCAGGACGCCCGCATCATCTTCGTCGACACGGAGTCCTCGAACTGGACCTACGACCCGGTGCGCAAGCAGTACTTCTGGCACCGGTTCTTCTCCCACCAGCCGGACCTCAACTACGAGAACCCGGCCGTCGTGGAGGAGATCGTCTCGGCCCTGCGCTTCTGGCTCGACCTCGGCATCGACGGGTTCCGGCTCGACGCGGTCCCCTACCTCTACGCCGAGGAGGGCACCAACTGCGAGAACCTCCCGCGCACCCACACCCTGCTCAAGCGGGTCCGGGCGGAGATCGACGCGCACTACCCGGACACCGTGCTGCTCGCCGAGGCCAACCAGTGGCCCGAGGACGTCGTCGACTACTTCGGCGACTACGGCAAGGGCGGGGACGAATGCCACATGGCGTTCCACTTCCCCGTCATGCCCCGCATCTTCATGGCGGTGCGCAGGGAGTCGCGCTACCCGGTCTCCGAAATCCTCGCCAAGACGCCGCAGATCCCGGCCGGCTGCCAGTGGGGCATCTTCCTGCGCAACCACGACGAGCTGACCCTCGAAATGGTCACCGACGAAGAGCGCGACTACATGTACGCCGAGTACGCCAAGGACCCGCGGATGCGGGCCAACATCGGCATCCGGCGCCGCCTGGCCCCGCTGCTCGACAACGACCGGCACCAGATCGAGCTGTTCACCGCCCTGCTGCTGTCCCTGCCCGGTTCGCCGATCCTGTACTACGGCGACGAGATCGGCATGGGCGACAACATCTGGCTGGGCGACCGGGACGGTGTGCGCACGCCCATGCAGTGGACCCCGGACCGCAACGCCGGTTTCTCCTCGTGCGATCCGGGCAGGCTCAACCTGCCCGTCATCATGGACCCGGTCTACGGGTACCAGGTCACCAACGTCGAGGCCGCGATGTCCTCGCCCTCCTCGCTGTTGCACTGGACCCGGCGGCTGATCGAGATCCGCAAGGCGAACCCCGCCTTCGGCCTCGGCTCGTACACCGAACTGCCCTCGTCCAACCCCGCGGTGCTGGCGTTCCTCCGCGAGGCGCCCTCCACCGAGGGCGAAGCCGACGACCTGGTGCTGTGCGTGCACAACTTCTCGCGCTTCGCGCAGCCGACGGAGCTGGACCTGCGGTCGTTCAACGGGCGGGTACCGGTGGAACTCACCGGTGACGTCCGGTTCCCGCCGATCGGCGAGTGGCCGTACCTGCTCACCCTGGCGGGGCACGGTTTCTACTGGTTCAGGCTGCGGGCGGAGCAGTAACGACACCTCACCAAGTGCTCGTCCGTGGGCGGCGAATGGGTCAATCGCCGCCCTGTACGGACCATCCTGACCCGACACACGCACACACCACCGGCCAGCAACTGCCACGATCCGGGACACTCTGCGCAACTGTGACGGCCCGGGGAAAGGACGCGATGCCATGTCGGAGGCTGCATCCACCCGGAGCCAGACCGGCCGGACGGGCCGCCTGGCGGCCGACCGCACGGGAGCGGCGGACCGGCTCGGGGCGCTCGAACCACTCCTGCGCGCCTGGCTGCCACGGCAGCGCTGGTTCGCGGGCAAGGGGCGCGCGATCAGCGTCCTGCGTTGGGTCTCGGCCGCCGAACTGCTCCCGCCCGGCTCCTCGCCGGGGCTGCTGCACCTGCTGCTCGACGTCGACGGCGACTGCTACCAGCTGCTGCTCGGGATCCGCCCCGAGCTGCCGCCCGCGCTCGCGCCCGCGCTGATCGGCCGCGCCGAGGCGGGCCCGTACGCCGGTCAGGTCATCTACGAGGGGCTGGGCGACCCGCGGCTCGCGGCCCTGCTGCTGGAACGGCTGCGCGCCCCCGGCACGCTCGGCCCGCTGCGCTTCGACCGCGATCCGGCGGCGCTGATCCCGGCCGCGCTGGCCGCCCGGCCGCTGTCCGGGGAGCAGACCAACTCCTCGCTGATCTACGGGGACGCCTACATCCTCAAGGTCTTCCGGCGGGTCGGCCCCGGGGTCAATCCCGACCTGGAGCTGCCCCGCGCCCTGGCCGCCGCCGGGTGCGCCCGGGTCCCGGCGCCGGTCGCCTGGTACGAGGCCGAGCTGACCGGGTCCGAGCCGCTGACCCTGGGCGTCCTGCAGCCGTACCTGCGGGGCTCCGACGACGGCTGGCAGCTCGCGCTGCGCCGGCTGGGCGCGGGCGCCGACTTCACCGCCGAGGCGCACGCCCTGGGCCGGGCCACCGCCGAGGTGCACAGCGCGCTCGCCGACGCCCTGCCGACCGTCGCGCTGGGCCCCGAACAGACGGCCCGGCTCGCCGCCGGGATGACCGCGCGGCTGGCCGCCACCGCACGAGAGGTGACGTCACTGCGGCCGTACGAGGCGGGTCTGCGGGGCGCCTTCGACGCGCTGGCCTCCTCGCGCGGCGCCGGGGTGCCCGCCCAGCGCATCCACGGCGACCTGCACCTGGGCCAGACCCTGCGCACCCTCGACGGCAGTTGGTCGTTGATCGACTTCGAAGGGGAACCGGCCCGCCCGCTGGCCGACCGGCGCCGCCCGGAACCGGCGGTCCGGGACATCGCCGGGATACTGCGTTCCTTCGACTACGCGGCCCGCTCGCACCGGCCGTTCGCCCCCGCCTGGGCGGACGCCTGCCGGGCCGCCTTCTGCGAGGGGTACGCCCGGACCACCGGCCGCGATCCGCGCGAGGACCCGGTCCTGCTGCGCGCCTACGAGACCGACAAGGCGGTGTACGAGGCCCGTTACGAGTCCCGGCACCGCCCCGACTGGCTGCACGTCCCGATGGCCGCCGTCCGGCGGCTGTCGGAGCGCGAGCGTCCGGCCCACCGGCTGCCGCTCCCGCCGCCCGTCACCGACTCCCTCCCGCACTCCCCCACACCCCACCCCCGCGAGCAGCCCCCTAGGAGGCCGCACACGTGAGCGCCGCCCGACAGCCGTCGCCGACGTCCCGCCCGACCACCGCCGCCGCCCCCGCCGAGACGGCGAAGAAACCGCGCGCGCCCCGGGCCCGGCGGACCGCCCCGCCGCACGGTGTCCGGCCCGCGCCGGCCCTGGGCGCGGACGAACGGGCCCGGCTGCTGGAGGGCCGCCACCACGATCCGCACGCGGTGCTGGGGGCGCGGACCCACCGGGGCGGGGTGGCGTTCCGGGCGCTGCGCCCGTACGCCAAGGCGGTCACCATCGTCGCCAAGGGGCTGCGGGCCGAACTCCACGACGACGGCGACGGATTCTTCTCCGGGCTGCTGCCGCTGACCGGGGTGCCCGACTACCGGCTGCTGGTGGCGTACGACAGCGACGAGGTGGAGGTGCACGACCCCTACCGCTTCCTGCCCGCGCTCGGCGAGCTGGACCTGCACCTGATCGGCGAGGGCCGGCACGAGGAGCTGTGGACGGCGCTCGGCGCGGAGCCGATGGAGCACCAGGGCGTGGCGGGGACCCGGTTCACGCTCTGGGCGCCGAACGCCCAGGGGGTCCGGGTCACCGGTGACTTCTCGTACTGGGACGCGGTGGCGTACCCGATGCGCTCGCTGGGGTCGACCGGGGTGTGGGAGCTGTTCCTGCCCGGTGTCGGCGAGGGCGCGCTGTACAAGTACGACGTCACGCGCCCCGACGGCAGTCACACGCTGCGCGCCGACCCGATGGCGCGCCGGGCCGAGGTGCCGCCCGCGAACGCGTCGATCGTGACGGCCTCGCACTACACCTGGCGGGACACCGACTGGATGGCGACGCGGGGCCTGCGGCCCGCGCACCAGGCGCCGCTGTCGGTGTACGAGCTGCACCTGGCCTCCTGGCGGCCCGGGCTGAGCTACGCGCAGCTGGCGGAGCAGCTCCCGGCGTACGTGAAGGAGCTGGGTTTCACCCACGTCGAGCTGATGCCGGTCGCCGAGCACCCCTTCGGCGGTTCCTGGGGCTACCAGGTCACCGGCTTCTACGCGCCCACCTCGCGGATGGGCACGCCCGACGAGTTCCGCGGCCTGGTCGACGCCCTGCACCGGGCCGGGATCGGGGTGATCGTCGACTGGGTGCCCGCGCACTTCCCGCGCGACGAGTGGGCGCTCGCCGAATTCGACGGGCGGCCGCTGTACGAGCACCACGACCCGCAGCGGGCCGCGCACCCGGACTGGGGGACGCTGGAGTTCGACTACGGGCGCAAGGAGGTCCGCAACTTCCTCGTGGCGAACGCCGTGTACTGGTGCCAGGAGTTCCACATCGACGGGCTGCGCGTGGACGCGGTGGCCTCGATGCTCTACCTGGACTACTCGCGCGGCGAGGGCGAGTGGACGCCGAACGAGCACGGCGGCCGGGAGAACCTGGACGCGGTGGCGCTGCTCCAGGAGATGAACGCGACGGTCTACCGGCGCTGCCCGGGCGTGGTCACGATCGCCGAGGAGTCCACGGCCTGGGAAGGCGTGACCCGGCCGACGGACAGCGGCGGGCTGGGCTTCGGGCTGAAGTGGAACATGGGCTGGATGCACGACACGCTGCGCTACGTCGCGCACGAGCCGGTGCACCGCAAGTACCACCACCACGACATGACCTTCGGGATGATCTACGCCTACAGCGAGAACTACGTGCTGCCGATCTCGCACGACGAGGTGGTGCACGGCAAGCGGTCGCTGGTGGGGAAGATGCCCGGCGACTGGTGGCAGCAGCGGGCCTGCCACCGGGCGTACCTGGGCTTCATGTGGGCCCATCCCGGCAAGCAGCTCCTGTTCATGGGGCAGGAGTTCGCGCAGGGCGCCGAGTGGTCGGAGGCGCACGGGCCGGACTGGTGGCTGCTGGACTCCTCCTACTCCGCGGCCGCCGACCACCTCGGGGTGCGCGCCCTGGTGGGCGAGCTGAACCGGACCTACATGGCGGCGCCGGCGCTCTGGGAGCGGGACACCGTGCCGGAGGGGTTCGCCTGGGTGGAGGCGGACGCGGCGGAGGACAACGTCTTCGCGTTCCTGCGCTTCGCGGTGGACGGTTCGCAGCTGCTGTGCGTCTCGAACTTCTCGCCGGTGGTGCGGCACGGCTACCGGATCGGCGTGCCGGAGGAGGTGCCCGAGTGGCGGGAGGTGCTGAACACGGACGCGGAGCGGTTCGGCGGCAGCGGGGTGCGGCACCTGCGGCCGCTGCGGCCGGAGCCGGTGCCCGCGCAGGGGCGGGCGGCGAGCCTGCGGATGACGCTGCCGCCGCTGTCGACGGTGTGGCTCAGGCCGTGACCTGAGGGGCCGGTGCCAGGTGCTCCTCCAGGTCCTGGAGGAGCCGGCGCTTGGCCCGGGCGCCGATGATCGTCTTGACGGGCTCGCCGTCGCGCAGGACGAGCAGGGTGGGCATGGACAGCACCCCGTACCGGACCATGGTCTCGGGGTTGCTGTCCGCGTCGATCTGCACCACCTTCAGGCGGTGCGCCTCCTCGGCGGCGACGGCGGACAGCACCGGCGCGAGCTGGCGGCAGGGCCCGCACCAGTCGGCGGTGAATTCGACCAGCACGGGGCGCCCGCGCTCGGCGAGCACCTCCTTCTCGAAGGTCGCGTCGGTGACCTCGTCCACTCCGTGGGCACGCAGCATCTCTTCTCCCCTGTTTCCTGTTTCGTCGGTGGTGCGGGTCAGTCTCTTGCCGTGGTCTCGCAGCGCGGGGTGGCCGCCTCTCCGGCGGTCTCCTCGGCGGTCGCCAGCTGCCGGGCGACCTGGTCGCGCACGTCGGCCAGCTTGCCGATCAGGCCGTCCAGCTCGGCGAGCTTGCGGCGGTAGACGGCGAGCGAGGCGGGGCAGGCGTCCCCCGCCGGGTGGCCGGCGCGCAGGCAGTCCACGAAGGGGCGGGTCTCCTCCAGCTCGAAGCCGAAGTCCTGGAGCACCCGGATCTCGCGCAGCAGCCGCAGGTCCTCCTCGTCGTACGAGCGGTAGCCGTTGCCGGTGCGCCGGGCGGGCAGCAGCCCCCGGTCCTCGTAGTAGCGCAGGGTCCGGGTGGTGGTGCCGGCCCGCTCCGCCAGTTCGCCGATTCGCATGGGGCCGACCGTAGTCCTTGACGCCGACGTCAAGGCAAGAACCGGGGAAGGGGGGCCCTCGCCACCCCCGTGTACGAGGGCCCCCGACTGGTTCACGCCCCGGTGGCCGAAGTGGTTCAGATGACGCGACCGGGTGTGATCGGGTTCACTTGATCAACAGGCGTAGGGTTGGCTTGAACCGAACCCCGTGACATAGGCCTTCGCACGATCCGATTACCGGACGGTCGCCCAAAATCCGGACACAACACCCGAACTCCGTAGGAGGTTCCTACGAGTTGTGGCCTTGTTTGAACGGTCTGTAGTCGCCAACCCCTTTCCGCTTCTACGGTGTGGCTCGTGCACTCCAGCCCCCCTTTCAATGCCCCCGCCGCCCGCCGCCTGCGCGCGGCCCTCGGCATGGCACCCGGCCACGTCGCCTACGGCCTGCGCGCCCAGTACGGGCTCCTCGTCACCCCGGAAACCGTCATGGCGTGGGAGCGTGGCGAAATACCGCCCACCTCCACCGAGCTGACGGCCCTCGCGGGCGTGCTGTGGTGCGCCCCCGGCGAGCTGCTGGCCGAGCCGGTCACCCTGCGGGAACACCGGGTCGCGCGCGGCGTGGCCCCGGAGGAGCTGGCCCGGCGGGTCGGGATGGAGCCCGCCGCCTATCTCAAGATGGAGGACTCCGGCCGCTGGAAGGGCAACGAACGCCAGTCGGCCACCCTCACCGCGCTCCTGGGGCTGACCCTGGCCCAGTTCGTCACCGCCACCGGCAAGCAGGAGGAGCTGGCGGAGCTGCTGCGCAACGCGGTGACCACCCGCTGGCAGGCCTACGTGAAGCCGCTGACCAAGCTGCTCCCGGTGGCGAAGTCCGAGCTGGAGCGGGTGCTGGAGCAGCTGCACGGGGACTACCAGTCCCGGATGCTGGCCACCTTGAGCTGGGGCAGCTCCGGCGGCCGGCCCGACAGCGGGGACGCGGGGCGCGAGTTCCTGGCGGAGATCGTGGACCGGTTCTGGGAGCTGGCGCAGGTGCGATAGGCCACAACGGCACCCCCGGGGCGTCCGCACGACGGCCCCGGCCGGTCCCGCGGGGGGACACGACCGGGGCCGTTCGGCGCGGATATCGGTGACGTAGGTCCCGGTGGTGAGGCCCGGTGGTGAGGCCCGGCGGTGAGGCCGCGCGGCGAGCCGGGACGGCGGGGACCCGCGCGCTAGAAGACCGACTCGGCCTCGTACATGCGCGACTCGGGGACCGTCTTCAGCTCGGTGACCGCGTCGGCCAGCGGCGCCATCACGATCTCGGTGCCGCGCAAGGCGGTCATGTTGCCGAAGTCGCCCCGGTGGACGCCTTCCACCGCGTGCCAGCCGAAGCGGGTCGCGAGGACGCGGTCGTAGGCCGTCGGGGTGCCACCGCGCTGGACGTGGCCGAGGATGACCGGGCGGGCCTCCTTGCCGAGGCGCCGCTCCAGCTCCACGGCGAGCCGGTTGCCGATGCCCGCGAAGCGCTCGTGCCCGTACGCGTCGATCGCGCCCTTCTCGTACGGCATGGAGCCCTCGGCCGGGTGCGCGCCCTCGGCGACGCAGACGACCGCGAACTTCTTTCCGCGGGCGAAGCGTTCCTCCACCATCTTCACCAGGGCGTCGACCTCGAAGGGCCGCTCCGGCAGGCAGATGCCGTGGGCGCCGCCCGCCATGCCGGACTCCAGGGCGATCCAGCCCGCGTGACGGCCCATGACCTCGACGACCATCACGCGCTGGTGCGACTCCGCGGTCGTCTTCAGCCGGTCGATCGCCTCGGTGGCCACCATCACGGCGGTGTCGAAACCGAAGGTGCGGTCGGTGGAGGAGATGTCGTTGTCGATGGTCTTCGGTACGCCGACCACCGGCATGCCCGCGTCGGACAGCATCCGGGCGGCGGTCAGGGTGCCTTCGCCGCCGATCGGAATGAGGGCGTCGATCTCGTAGCGCCGCGCCAGTTCCGCCGCGTTCTCGGCGGCCTCGTGCAGCCGGGCGCGCTCCATCCGGGCTGAGCCGAGAATCGTTCCGCCGCGCGCCAGAATGCCACTGACGGCATTGATGTCGAGGGGGCGGAAATGACCGTCGAGGAGGCCCTTGAAACCATCCTCGAAGCCGATGACTTCGTCGCCGTGTCCGACCACGGCACGGTGTACGACCGACCGGATGACAGCGTTCAGGCCCGGGCAGTCGCCGCCTGCGGTGAGAACTCCGATACGCATCGTGCTGTGTCTCCTGCTCCTGGTCGTACCTGACGGCCCACGTGCGGGCGGGCAGCCGTACATATGAAGGGCGTATTGATGAAGCGTGTCCGATTGTTCCACGGGCCGCGGGTGGGGCGCGCTCCGAGCCGATACCCCCGGAAGGCCTTTGGACCCTCCCGAACGGGTCTTTTTCCTGTCGGGCGCCCTATCCATCGGCGGAGGTATTGTCAAGAGGGCAAGCCCCTTCTCATGGGGAAAAACACGCCCCTACGGACCCACACGGACGGAGAGCACGCGTGACGCGCAGCGTGTACGTGACCGGCATCGACCGGGGGGACGGCCGGCAGGTCGTCGAGCTCGGACTCATGGAGCTGCTGACCCGCCAGACGGGCCGGGTGGGCGTGTACCGCCCGCTGCTGCACGACGGACCCGACCGGCTCTTCGACCTCCTCAAGGCCCGCTACCGGCTGGACCAGGACCCCTCCACGGCCTTCGGCATGGAGTACCCCGAGGCCTCCGCGCTGCTCGCCGAGAAGGGCGCCGACGAGCTGGTCTCGGAGCTGGTCGAGGGCTACCACCGGGCGGCCCGGGACTACGACGTCATGCTGGTCCTCGGCACCGACTACGCCGACACCAGCCTGCCCGACGAGCTGGCGCTCAACGCCCGCCTGGCCAACGAACTGGGCGCGGTCGTCGTGCCGGTGGTGGGGGGCACCAAGCAGACCGCCGAGTCGGTGCGCGCGGAGACCCGCAACGCCTACCGGGCCTACGAGAGCCTCGGCTGCGAGGTCGTGGCCGTGATCGTCAACCGGGTGGCCGCCGAGGACCGCCAGGCGATAGCCGAGCGGCTGGCCGCCCGGCTCCCCGTGCCCTGTTACGTACTGCCGGACGACAAGACGCTCTCGGCCCCGACCGTCGCCCAGATCACCCGGGCGCTGGGGGGCGAGGTGCTGCTCGGCGACGAGGCCGGGCTGGCCCGCGACGCCGTCGACTTCGTCTTCGGCGGCGCCATGCTGCCCAACTTCCTGAACGCCCTGACCCCCGGCTGCCTGGTCGTCACCCCCGGGGACCGCTCCGACCTGGTCATCGGCGCGCTCGCCGCGCACACCTCGGGCACCCCGCCGATCGCCGGCATCCTGCTGACGCTGAACGAGCGCCCCGGCCAGGACATCCTGACGCTGGCCTCGAAGCTGGCGCCCGGTACCCCGGTGGTCTCGGTCGCGGGCAACAGCTTCCCGACCGCCGCCGAACTCTTCGCGCTGCAGAGCCGGCTGAACTCCGCGACCCCGCGCAAGCTGGAGACCGCGCTCGGCCTCTTCGAGCGCCACGTGGACACGGCCGCGCTGCGCGACCGGATCTCGCTGACCCGCTCCACCCGGGTCACGCCCATGATGTTCGAGCACGAGCTGCTGGAGCGGGCCCGCTCCGAGCGGCGCCGGGTGGTCCTGCCCGAGGGCACCGAGGAGCGGGTGCTGCGCGCCGCGGACGTGGTGCTGCGCCGGGGGGTGTGCGACCTGACCCTGCTGGGCGAGGAGCAGGCGATCCTGAAGAAGGCCGCCGACCTCGGCATCGACATCAGCACCGCGCAGCTGATCGACCCGGCGACCTCCCCGCTGCGGGAACGTTTCGCCGAGTACTACGCCAAGGCCCGCTCCCACAAGGGCATGACGGTCGAGCTGGCCAACGACGTGGTCACCGACGTCAATTACTTCGGCACCCTGATGGTCCAGGAGGGCCTGGCCGACGGCATGGTCTCCGGCGCGGTGCACTCCACCGCCGCCACCATCCGGCCCGCCTTCGAGATCATCAAGACGAGCGCAGCCGCGCGAAGCGCGTCAGGCAGGGTGGTGGCGGGCGACGGGAGGGCAAAGCCGGAGGCGTCCATCGTCTCCTCGGTCTTCTTCATGTGCCTGGCCGACAAGGTCCTGGCCTACGGCGACTGCGCGGTGAACCCGGACCCGAACGCCGAGCAGCTCGCCGACATCGCCATCCAGTCGGCCGCCACCGCCGCCGCCTTCGGGCTGGAGCCGCGGATCGCGATGCTCTCGTACTCGACGGGCACCTCCGGTTCGGGCGCGGACGTCGACAAGGTCCGCAAGGCCACCGAGATCGTCCGCTCGCAGCGGCCCGACCTGATGATCGAGGGCCCGATCCAGTACGACGCCGCCGTCGAGCCGAGCGTGGCGGCGACCAAGCTGCCGGACTCCGAGGTGGCCGGGCGGGCGACCGTACTGATCTTCCCGGACCTCAACACCGGCAACAACACCTACAAGGCCGTACAGCGCTCCGCGGGCGCCGTCGCGGTCGGCCCCGTCCTGCAGGGCCTGCGCAAGCCGGTCAACGACCTCTCGCGCGGCGCGCTGGTCCAGGACATCGTCACCACCGTGGCGATCACCGCGATCCAGGCCCAGTCCAAGCCCGCCGCGGGCTGACGCCCGTACGACCACCCCGCACCCCACACGAGAAGGTTCCGCATCAGTGACCGCATCGCGCGTACTCGTCCTCAACTCCGGCTCCTCGTCGGTCAAGTACCAGCTGCTCGACATGGCGGACGGGTCCCGCCTGGCCGCCGGACTGGTGGAGCGCATCGGCGAGGAGACCTCCCGGCTGGTGCACGAACACCTGGTCGACGACCCGTCCGCGGCGGCGGGTGACGCCAGGCGGGAGTCGCTCGGCCCGATCGCGGACCACCGGACGGCCCTGCGGGCCGTCGCGGCCGAGCTGGCCGCCGACGGCATGGGCCTGGACTCCCCCGAGCTGGCCGCGATCGGGCACCGGGTGGTGCACGGCGGGACGCGGTTCACCCGGCCGACCGTGATCGACGACGAGGTGCTGGCGGAGATCCGCGCCCTGATCCCGCTCGCGCCGCTGCACAACCCGGCGAACGTGACGGGCATCGAGGTGGCCCGGGCGCTGCGCCCGGACCTCCCGCAGGTCGCGGTCTTCGACACGGCCTTCCACGCGACGATGCCGGAGCACGTGGCGCGGTACGCGATCGACGCCGCGACGGCCGACAAGTACTCCATCCGGCGGTACGGCTTCCACGGCACCTCCCACGCGTACGTGTCCCGGGCGACCGCGGCCCTGCTGGGCAAGGCGCCCGAGGACGTGAACGTCATCGTGCTGCACCTGGGCAACGGCGCCTCGGCCTCGGCGGTCCGGGGCGGGGTGTGCGTGGAGACGTCCATGGGCCTGACCCCGCTGGAGGGTCTGATCATGGGCACCCGCTCCGGGGACCTGGACCCGGCCGTCGTCTTCCACCTGGCCCGGGTGGGCGGCCTCTCGGTGGATGAGATCGATTCGCTCCTGAACAAGAAGAGCGGTCTGCTGGGCATGTGCGGGGACAACGACATGCGCGAGGTGATGCGGCGCGCGGGCGAGGGCGACGAGGCGGCGGGCGTCGCCTTCGCGGCGTACGTCCACCGCTTGAAGAAGTACATCGGCGCCTACTCGGCCGTGCTCGGCCGGGTGGACGCGGTGGCGTTCACGGCCGGGGTCGGCGAGAACGCCCACCAGGTGCGGGAAGCTGCCGTGGACGGTCTGGCCGAGCTGGGGCTCGCGCTGGACCTGGAGGCCAACGCGGCGCGCTCCCCGGAGCCGCGGCTGATCTCGGCGGAGTACGCGCGGGTGGCCGTGGCCGTGGTCCCGACGGATGAGGAACTGGAGATCGCCACCCAGGCGTACGCGCTGGTTACCCGTTAGTCACTTGGACTTTCCACCAGACGGAATATTCCGCTACGAAACAAACCGATAGGATCCGTCCATGCGCCGTTCCAAAATCGTCTGCACGCTGGGCCCCGCCGTCGACTCGTATGAGCAGCTGAAAGCGCTCATCGAGGCAGGCATGAACGTGGCCCGATTCAACTTCAGCCACGGATCCCAGGCAGAACACCAGGAGCGGTACGACCGCGTCCGGAAGGTCTCCGAGGACACCGGGCGTGCCGTCGGCGTCCTCGCCGACCTCCAGGGTCCCAAGATCCGTCTGGAAACCTTCGCCGAGGGTCCCGTCGAGCTGGTGCGCGGTGACGAGTTCACCATCACCACCGAGGACGTCCCGGGCGACAAGTCCATCTGCGGCACCACCTACAAGGGCCTGCCGGGCGACGTCTCCCAGGGCGACCAGATCCTGATCAACGACGGCAACGTCGAGCTCCGGGTGACCGCCGTCGAGGGTCCGCGGGTCAAGACCATCGTCATCGAGGGCGGTGTCATCTCGGACCACAAGGGCATCAACCTGCCGGGTGCGGCCGTCAACGTCCCGGCCCTGTCCGAGAAGGACGTCGACGACCTCCGCTTCGCCCTGCGGATGGGCTGCGACATGGTCGCCCTGTCCTTCGTCCGCGACGCCAACGACGTCAACGACGTCCACAAGGTCATGGACGAGGAGGGCCGCCGGGTCCCCGTCATCGCCAAGGTCGAGAAGCCGCAGGCGGTCGCGAACATGGAGGCCGTCGTCGACGCCTTCGACGCGGTCATGGTGGCCCGCGGTGACCTGGCCGTCGAGTACCCGCTCGAGAAGGTCCCGATGGTCCAGAAGCGGCTCATCGAGATGTGCCGCCGCAACGCCAAGCCCGTGATCGTCGCGACCCAGATGATGGAGTCGATGATCACCAACTCGCGGCCGACCCGCGCCGAGGCCTCCGACGTCGCGAACGCCATCCTCGACGGCGCCGACGCCGTCATGCTGTCGGCCGAGTCCTCGGTCGGCGCCTACCCGATCGAGACCGTCAAGACGATGTCGAAGATCGTCGTCGCGGCCGAGGAAGAGCTGCTCTCCAAGGGCCTCCAGCCCCTGGTCCCGGGCAAGAAGCCGCGCACCCAGGGCGGCTCCGTCGCCCGCGCGGCCTGCGAGATCGCCGACTTCCTCGACGGCAAGGCCCTGGTCGCCTTCACCCACTCCGGTGACACGGCCCGCCGCCTGTCGCGCTACCGCACGGTCCAGCCGATCCTGGCCTTCACGACCAGCGAGAGCACCCGCAACCAGCTCGCGCTGAGCTGGGGCGTCGAGTCGTACGTCGTCCGCCACGTCGACAACACCGACGCGATGGTCGACCTGGTCGACGACGAGCTGCTCAAGCTCGGGCGCTACAACCAGGGCGACACCATGATCATCACGGCCGGTTCGCCCCCCGGCGTCCCGGGCACGACCAACATGGTCCGCGTCCACCACCTCAACGGTGGCGTCCGCGACTGACGTCGCCGCGCGGCACACCGCCGCGCACCCGTCTGCCGCACAGACGCGAGGGCGGCACCCCGGTCGATCGGGGTGCCGCCCTCGGTGCGTCACAGGAGCCGCGGCGGTGCGGACGGGGACGCGGACGGGACCGCCCGCGCCGGCGCCTACTCCGGCGGGCCGATGTAGTTGTGCAGGCCCGGAACGGTGAGGTTGCCGCCGAACTGGCCGGCCTGGACGACCTTGACGTTCGTGAAGAACGCGAAGGGGACGTTCAGCGGCGGCGGAGTGTTCGGGGTGAACTCGATCGGGATGAGCCCGAACAGGTTCCCCTTGAGGCTCTCGGTGTACATCGTCACCGTGCCGCCGCGGATCGTGGACGTGGACCCCGGACGGGACTTGAGGTGGGCGACGTTCCCGCTCTTGCCGACCGTCTGGTAGAGGTCCTTGATGTCGAGCGAGTCCGCGGTGAACTTGAGGACCTTCTTGGTGCTCCCGTTCGCGGTCTTGACCTCGACGATACCCGCGTAGTCCAGCCCGTAGAGGGTCAGCAGGGAGCTGTCGAGGTACCAGGGCTCGTCGGGCAGGACCGGGGCGCCGGGCTCCAGCTTCGCGTTGGCCAGGGCCTGGGCGTCCAGCGTCGGGCAGGGGAAGGGAGTCTTCCCGTCCACCGTCTTGCCGTCGGCGGCCTTGTCCGCGCCGCTCTTGGCGTCGCCGGCCTTCTTGTCCGCGTCGGCCTTCTTCTCGTCCGACGTCCCCGTCTCGTCCTTCGCGGTCTTCGCGGTGTCCTTCACGTCCTGCGACAGCTCCGAGACCGAGACGCCGGCCTTGTCCGCCGCCGCCCGGATCGGGTCCGCGGCCGGGTCCGGAGTCGCCTTCGCGCCGGGCGTGGTGGCGGGCGCGGGCGTCGGGGTGACCGCGCCCTTGCCCTTGAGGGGCTTGCCCAGCTCGTCGAAGAAGTCCTTGACCGCGCCGCCCAGACCCAGCGGGTCCAGCGGGTTCGGGGTCTTCGCCGCCGCCGACGGGGAGGCGCTCGCGGACGGCGAGGCGGCCGGGGCCCCCTGCTTGGCCGGCTGGGCCTGGGTGGCGGGCTTGGCCGGGTCGGGCTTGGCCGCGGGCTTGGAGGCCGACGCGGAGGCCTTGGGAGCGGGCACCACCGGGACGCCCGCCGAGGGGCTCGCGGTGGGCGACGCGCTCGGGGACGGGCTCGTGGAAGCCGAGGCCGACGGGGAAGGCGATTCCGTGGGCTCGTCGGACCGCGTGACGCACGGCCCGGGCGCGAACGGGATCTCCTTGTCGTCGGCCAGCGCCATCTTCGGCGCCATGCCCATCCCGACGAAGACCGCGGTCGGCATCGCCGCCAGCGCCATCGTCTTGCCGACGGGTATCTGGAGCTTGGTCAGCAGCGACTTCCTGGGCGCCGCGTGGCGCGGGCCCCTTCTCTCACGGGACTCTTCGCCTGGGGCCTGGGCCCGTTGCGTTTCGTCACCCCGCACTGTTCCTCCCGCCATCGGCGTGGGCAGTCGTCTCGGAAGCGTGGTCCGTTTCCGCCTCGCGGGGAGCGGGCAGTGCGACCTCGGGGGCGAGGGGCCTGCCGGGCGCCCAGGCCAACGCGAGGCAGCCGCCGATCAGCGCGCACAGGAAGCCCAGCAGGAAGCCACCGATGTTCGACACCGGCAGGGACACGAGTCCCAGCAGCAGCGTGGCGACACCGGCGAAGATCCTGATTCCCTGCTGGAACCAGAGGGCGAGTCCGAGCGTGACCAGCAGGACACCGATGATCAGTGAGCCCGCGCCGGCCGTCGTCGCCATGGCGATGGTGATGTTGCCCAACCGGACGTCCGCGTACGGGAAGTACGCGATCGGAAGACCGCCCAGCAGCGTGAACAGCCCCGCCCAGAACGGCCGGGCACCGCGCCAGGCGCGGAACCGGTACCAGAGCACCGTGAGCCAGTGATCGTCTGCCGGGGTTACGGGGGCCTCGGGGTACATGGACAACAGCTCCCTGAAAACGGTCGTACGGAGAACTACGTGGAGCGCCCGGCCGGGCGGACGGGGCGGCGGATCGGCCACCACGCCCGCCCGGCCGGTTCAAGCGACCGGACGGACTACTTGACGTCCTGGTAGCACGGCTGGTCACCGCTGAGCAGACGCAGCTTGAGGTCCGGCAGCGTGAAGGTGCCCGCCGTCGTCGCCCAAGCCTTCTGCCGCACGTTGGTCAGCGTGGCCTTCTTCGCGCGCTGCGAGAAGAGACCGCCATCGGACACCGTGCCGGCCTGCGGCTTGGTGGTGTGGCTCGCGTCGCCGACCGCGACACCGATGTCGAGCTGCTCGAACTTGGCGTCCGCGTCCAGCTCGGCGACATCGAGGTAGATGTTCTCCGCGACGGCGGGACGGCCCTTGTTGCCCGTCCGCAGCTGCAGGGTGATGTTGCCGAGGCCGGGCACCGGGGTGACCAGCGACTGGCACATGTTGGTGATCTCGGCGTGACTGAACCCGGAGATCGTGACCGGGTGGTACGCGTCCTTCTTGTCGTCGCCGAGGGTCTTGCCCTTGGCCACGCTGCCGTACTGGATCAGGTTGTCACCGACGAGCTCGTCGGCCGACACCTTGAAGTCCTGGCCCGAGACGCTGAAGGACGCCGCGAGAGCGCCCTGCGCCAGACCCACACCCACCGCGGCGGTGGCCGCGATGCTCGGCACCATGACGAGAGCGAAGCGCTTCCATCTGGTCCCACCACGAACCTGGGAAATCATGTTGTTCCTCCTCATCGGACGTACATCTCCGGTCCGGGCCCTGCCCGTCCTGGGATGGGAGAAGTGCTACGTCCTCGGGAAGGAGCGCAGGAGACCGTGCCACGGCTGTGCCGCGTCAGGAACACCGGCGATCACCCCCGAGCGACAACCACTGGGCCACGCGTTCGCGCAACCTGATGAGGACAGGCACCACCCGGGAACGGCGGCGACCCCCCTGTCCCACGTCCGGTGGCACTGCCACCGGCCGGCTCGGTGGGGACCCCTCCACGCGGTGCCGTCTGACCGGCGCTGCGGGATGGACCGAGCGTGGCCGATCGTTGTCCATTACCGGCCGGGGCACAAGGGGGTTCGTTACTGGCGGGTAACGGCTGGATAACCTCAGTGCGACACGTCGCCGTCGGGCAGCAACACAGGGTGTTACCCAAGGCCACGACAAAGGGCGGAAGAGTGAACCAACCGGACACTTCACGGGGTTCGGCTTACTGCGAGTAACAGCGGCCGCGATTGCCAAGTTTTGGCAAAGCGCGGCCGCTGTTTATCTCCGTGTCAACAAATCGCCGGTGGTCCACCGACATGCGAGCGGGCCTCGGGGCGGCCCCCCGGGCGAGCCCTAGAAGAGCACCCGGGCGAGCGCCGTGCGCGCCGCCGAGACCCGGGGGTCGTCCGCCCCGATGACCTCGAACAGCTCCAGCAGCCGCACCCGCACCGCGTCGCGGTCGTCACCCGCCGTGACGCGGACCGCGTCGACGAGCCGGCCGAAGGCGTCCTGCACGTGACCGCCGGCCATGTCCAGGTCGGCCGCCGCGATCTGCGCCGCCGGATCGGCCGGACGCGCGGCCGCCGCGGTGCGCACGTCCTGCGGGTTCATGTGCTGCACCCGCGCGAGGAGCTCGGCCTGGGCCAGGCCCAGCTTGGCCTCGCTGTTGCCCGGGTCCCCGGCCAGTACGTTCTTGTACGCCTGGACGGCTCCGCCCAGGTCACCCGCGTCCAGCGCGACGACGGCCGCCTCGAGCAGCGCGTCGTACGGGCCCTCCGGCTCCTCGTCCGCGCCGCCCGCGGCGTGGGCGCCCTCGGCGGAGGGGGCCACCACGATGCCGGTGAGGCCGTAGCGCTCCTCAGCGACCTGGATGAGCTGGCCGAGCGTCTCGCGGATCTGCTGCTCGGGCACCGCGCCCTGGAACAGCGGCAGCGCCTGACCGGCGACGACCGCGAACACGGCGGGGATGCCCTGGACGCCGAACTGCTGCATCAGCATCTGGTTGGCGTCGACATCGATCTTGGCCAGAACCAGACGGCCGTTCGCCCCGCTGACGAGGCGCTCCAGCACCGGGCTGAGCTGCTTGCACGGCTCGCACCACTCGGCCCAGAAGTCGATGACGACCGGGACCTGGTGCGAGAGTTCGAGGACGTCGAGTTCGAAACCGGCCTCGTCGACATCGATGACGAGCGCCGACGGCGCCACGGCGCCGGGAACGGCGGCGTCCGAGCCGCCGCCCTGCCGGGCCGCGGCCGCGCGCGCCTGCTCCGCCTTCGCCTTGGCCTCGCCGGCCGCCTTCACCGCGGCGAGGTCGACGACGCCGCTCATGGACATGTTTCTGGGCTGCATGCGTACATCCTCCCCCGTGTGCGCGCGCCGACGAAAAGACCTCGTGAAAGACGTCGTAAAACAGCACTGCCGAACCGCTGTGGAACCACTGCCGAACGGCCGTGCACCTGAACCTCTGTGGCGCCGGGTCCCCACCTGGCGCCGTAGCTTCGCGTGGTTGTCGCTCTTACGCTACGAGTCGTAGCGTAACTCCCCGATGCCTCCCTCCGGGTCGGCCGTACCCCGTGATCTGAACCACACCGTCCAGGGTCCGCGCGGTTCCGCTACTGGCGGGTATGGTCACCGTCCATGCGCAACCCCGTCTCCGGCAGCCCCTCCTCCGGCTCCGGCCGCACCGGCCGCCCCCGCAGCGCCACGGCGGACGCCGCGATCCTGGCCGCCACCCGGGACGCGCTGGTCGAACTGGGGTGGTCGAAGCTGACCATGGGCGACGTCTCGGCCCGGGCGGGGGTCGCCAAGACCACGCTCTACCGCCGCTGGGCGGGCAAGAACGAGCTGGTCGTGGACGCCGTCGCGGAGCTCTTCGACTCCCTCGAACTTCCCGACCGGGGCTCGCTCCAAGGGGACATCGAGTACGTCGTCCTGCAGTTCGCGGCGCTGCTGCGGCGCCCGGAGGCCCGTACGGCGCTCATGGCGGTGGTCGCCGAGTCCACCCGGGACGAGGCCCTGCGCGACCGGATCCGGTCGGCGATCGTGGACCGGCAGAAACGTCTCGTCGTACTGGGCCGCGAACGCGCCCAGGCCCGCGGCGAGCTGCCCTACGAGGCGGACCCGCACCTCGCCGACGACACCACGGACCTGATCTTCGACGTCATCGCGGGCACGGTGGTGCACCGCGCCCTGGTGAGCGCGGAGCCGGTGGACGAGGTCTGGGTCGCCACCTTCACCGCCCTCCTGATGCACGGACTGCTGGGCGCGGCCCAGACCGGTACGGCCTGAGACGCGCCCAGCGGGAGGGGTGCGGGGATCGGGAGGATCCGGGGATCAGAAGATCCGGGGATCAGAAGATCCGGGGATCAGAAGCCGGGCGGCTCCGTGTAGGTGCCCCACTCGTCCCGCAGCACGTTGCAGATCTCGCCGAGCGTCGCCTCGGCCCGTACGGCGTCGAGCATGGCCGGGATCATGTTCGACCCGTCCCGCGCCGCCGCCAGCATCGCGTCCAGCCCGGCCCGCACCTTCGCGTCGTCCCGGCCGGCCTTGCGCTCCGCCAGCTCGCGGACCTGGACCGTCTCCACCTCGTGGCTGACCCGGAGGATCTCCAGGTCGCCGGTGACGGAGCCGTGGTGCACGTTGACGCCGACGACCCGCTTGTCACCCTTCTCCAGCGAACGCTGGTACTGGAAGGCCGACTCGGCGATCTCCCCGGTGAACCAGCCGTCCTCGATGCCGCGCAGGATGCCCGAGGTGATCGGCCCGATCGGGTGCTGCCCGTCCGGGTGGGCGCGCAGGCCGCGCTCCTTGATCTGGTCGAAGATCTTCTCGGCCTCGGCCTCGATCCGGTCGGTGAGCTGCTCGACGAACCAGGAGCCGCCGAGCGGGTCGGCCACATTGGCCACCCCGGTCTCCTCCATCAGCACCTGCTGCGTGCGCAGCGCGATCTCGGCGGCCTGCTCGCTCGGCAGCGCGAGGGTCTCGTCGAGGGCGTTGGTGTGCAGCGAGTTGGTGCCGCCGAGGACCGCCGCGAGGGCCTCCACGGCCGTGCGGACGACGTTGTTGTACGGCTGCTGGGCGGTGAGGGAGACACCGGCCGTCTGGGTGTGGAAGCGCAGCCACATGGACTTGTCGGACTTCGCTCCGTACACCTCCTTCATCCAGCGCGCCCAGATCCGGCGGGCGGCGCGGAACTTGGCGATCTCCTCGAAGAAGTCGAGGTGCGCGTCGAAGAAGAAGGACAGGCCGGGCGCGAAGACGTCCACGTCCATGCCGCGCGAGAGGCCGAGCTCGACGTAGCCGAAGCCGTCGGCGAGGGTGTACGCCAGCTCCTGCGCGGCCGTCGCCCCGGCCTCGCGGATGTGGTAGCCGGAGACGGAGAGCGGCTTGTAGGCGGGGATGCCCTTCGCGCAGTACTCCATCAGGTCGCCGATGAGGCGCAGGTGCGGCTCGGGTTCGAAGAGCCACTCCTTCTGGGCGATGTACTCCTTGAAGATGTCGGTCTGCAGCGTGCCGTTGAGCAGGGCCGGGTCGACGCCCTGGCGCTCGGCGGCGACCAGGTACATGCAGAAGGCGGGCACGGCGGGCCCGCTGATGGTCATCGAGGTGGTGACGTCGCCGAGCGGGATGTCCTTGAAGAGGACCTCCATGTCGGCGGCCGAGTCGATGGCGACACCGCAGTGCCCGACCTCGCCGAGGGCGCGGGGATCGTCGGAGTCGCGGCCCATGAGGGTGGGCATGTCGAAGGCGACCGAGAGGCCGCCGCCGCCCGCGGCCAGGATCATCTTGTAGCGCTCGTTGGTCTGCTCGGCGTTGCCGAAGCCGGCGAACTGCCGGATGGTCCAGGTCCGCCCGCGGTAACCGGTCGCGTGCAGGCCCCGGGTGTAGGGGTACTCCCCCGGCCAGCCGATGCGCTCGAAGCCCTCGTAGGCATCTCCGGGCCGGGGCCCGTATACCGGTTCGACCTCGTCGCCGGAGAGCGTGGTGAAATCGGCCTCGCGCTTGCGGGCCTTGTCGTAACGGGCCTGCCAGCGAAGGCGGCCTTGCTCGATGGCGTTGGCGTCCATGCTGCGAATTTACTAGGACGTCCTAGTAAATGTCGATGGCCGACCCCGGGAAGTCGTCCCGGGGTGGTGTGAGATCGAGCGCGGCTCCAGTGCGGAGCCCGGCGTCAGGCCTTCGCGGTGGCGGGCACCGGGGCGCCGGCGACCAGGGGCTCGATCTCGGCGCGGACCTTGCGCTCGACGAAGAACGCGGCGAGCGGGATCGTGCCGGAGAGCATGACCCACAGCATCTTGCCGAAGGGCCACTTCGCCTTGGAGCCGAGGTCGAAGGCGAAGACCAGGTAGATCATGAAGAGCACGCCGTGGGCCTGGGAGACCACGAAGGTCAGGTCCGCGCCCTTGTCGAAGCCGTACTTGAAAATCATGCAGGTGCACAGCACCAGCAGCATCACCGCGGTGGCAAAGGCCATCACCCGGTACCGGGTCAGCACGCTTTTCTTCATGGCACTGAGCCTAACCGTCCGTTTTGCGCGATCTTGACGGGGGTGGCCGCGGCTACTTCTCGTCGAAGTCGTCCGCCGCCACCCGCAGGGGCCTGAGCATCGCGAAGATCTCCGCGCACTCCTCCGCGTCGTAGGCGCCCAGGCCGAAGTCCATCGCCATCAGGTCCCGGGTCGCCGCCTCGACGACCTCGCGGCCCTTGTCGGTGATCGAGGCGAGCGTGCCGCGGCCGTCGTTGGGGTTGGGGCGCTTGGCGACCAGGCCGGAGCGGACCAGGCGGTCGACGGTGTTCGTCACCGAGGTGGGGTGCACCATCAGCCGCTCGCCGATCTTCGACATCGGCAGCTCGCCGGCCTTGGAGAAGGTCAGCAGGACGAGTGCCTCGTAGCGCGCGAAGGTGAGCCCGTACGGCTTGACCACCGCGTCGACCTCGCCGAGCAGGATCTGGTGCGCGCGCATGATCGAGGTGATCGCGGCCATCGAGGGCACCGGTCCCCAGCGCCGCTGCCAGAGTTCGTCGGCGCGGGCGATGGGGTCGAAGGGAAGACTGAGCGGCTTGGGCACGCACCAGACCCTACCCGTCGGTCATTTGACGGCGGGGGCCGTCTCACTCTTCGGCCCGGGCGCTTCCCGCGGGGCCGTCGCGCGCAGCTCCGCGAGCAGGAAGAGCACGCATCCGGTGCCGAGCACCCCGGACCCGGCGACCACCACGTGGACCGGAAGGAACTCCGCCACGAGCCCGGCGAGGGCCATGCCGACGCCCTGGAGGGTCATCAGTCCGGTGCTCAGCAGCGTCATGGCCCGGCCGCGCAGCTCGTCGGGGACCGCGTCCACGTACCACTGGTCGAGGCCGAGGGTGTAGGCGTGGGTCAGTCCGGCCACCACGAGGAGGGTCAGCAGGACCGCCACCCCTGGCCGGGCGGCGTACCCGAGCAGCGGCAGCAGGCCGACGGCCGCCAGGGGGGCCACGAGGCGCGAGCGGGCGGCGGCGCCGAGCACGGATCCCGCCCCCAGCTCGCCGACGATGGCGCCGACGGGCATCGCGCACATCAGCAGGCCGAGGACGGCCGTACTCGCCCCGATGTGATCGGCGTACGGCGCCATCAGCGCCTCCGGTACGACGGCGAACAGCGGCGGGAGCCAGAACATCAGGGTGATCGCGCGGAGCCTGCGGTCGCCGAAGACGGCGCGGACAGCCGCGAACGGCGAGGTGCGCCCGGACCCGGCGGCGCGCGCCGGGCGGGCGCGGGTCCCGAAGCGCAGCAGCAGGGCGGAGCAGACGAAGGTCCCGGCGGTGATCGCGATCGCCCCGCGCGGGGAGACGGCGGTGAGCAGGATCCCGCCGACGCCGAAGCCGATGAGCTGCGCGCTCTGGGCCACCATGCGCAGCAGGGAACGCCCGAGGACGAAGGCGTCGCCGTCGCCGAGGATGTCGGCGAGGGAGGCGTTGCGGGTGCCCTGGAAGAGCGGCGCGACGAAGGCCATGGCGCAGCGCAGCACGAAGAGCAGGGCGACGGGCGTCCCCGGCAGCACCATCGCGGCGGCGCAGGCCGCGCAGACGAGGTCACAGACGACGAGCACCCGGCGGGCGGGGTAGCGGTCGGCGACCCCGGCGAGCAGGGTGCCGCCGAGGGCGTAGGGGAGGAAGCCGAGCGCGAAGGTGAGCGCGCTGAGGAGGGGGGAGCCGGTGACGCGGAAGACGAGGACGGTGAGCGAGATCTCCGCGACGACGAGCCCGAGGACGGACATGAGGTGGGCGGCGAAGACGGGCCGGAACTCGCGGACCCGGAAGGCGGCGGGGTAGCCGGGGGGTGCGGATGCCATGCGGTGCAGCGTGCCGGGGAGGGGGTGGGGGGGCCATTGATTCGGGCCTGCGCGAATGTTCCGGCGGGGGGGCGGGCGGGGGCGGGGCGGATGTCCGGCTGCCTGGTGACGGTGGTCGTGCCCTCCACGGGCGCCTCAAACGCCGGCGGGGCTGGATTCGCGGGGCCTCGAGTGCCGGCGAGGCGGGAACGGGGGCGGGCCGGGGTTCCCCCGAACGGGCGCATTCGGGTCGCCGTGGTCCTGAACGTCCACTTCTGTAGGGGTATCGATTCTGGGGCGAGCGCAGGAGGGACCGTGCGGCCGGAAGGCTTCGACTACGAGACCCACAGCCGTCTCGCCGGTCCGTTCGCGGAGCCGGAACCCGGTCCGGACGGGGTCTACCGGGTGGGGTACCGCTCCCTGCTGTCGCGCGAGCCGCACCGAATACGGGCCGTCGCGCTCATGACCCTCGCGCCCACCCTGTCCGCCGTGCTGTTCCTCTACCTCGTCTGGCCGACCCACTGGACCGTCCGCGAGGGCGGCGCCCGGTGGCTGGTGCACCTCGACACCGTGATGCTCGTGTCCATCGCCCTGATCATGCTCTTCATGCTGGTCAACGTGGTGTCCATCGCCCACGCCACGATGATGGCCCGCGATCCGGTCCCGGTTCCGGCCGAACCCGGCACCCGGGTCGCGTTCCTGACGACGTACGTGCCCGGCAAGGAGCCCCTCGCCATGGCGCGGGCCACCCTGCGGGCGGCGGTCCGCATCCGTCACGAGGGGCCGCTCGACATCTGGCTGCTGGACGAGGGGGACGACCCCGCCACCAGGGAACTGTGCGCGGAACTCGGCGTCCGGCACTTCACCCGCAAGGGCATACCCGAGTGGAACACCCGCGCCGGCGCCCATCGCGCGAGGACCAAGCACGGCAACTACAACGCCTGGCTGGCCCGGCACGGCGAGGACTACGACTTCTTCGCGTCCGTCGACACCGACCACGTCCCGACGCCCGACTTCCTCGAGCGCATGCTCGGCTACTTCCGCGACCCCGACACCGCCTTCGTCGTCGGCCCGCAGGTCTACGGCAACTACACGGCGGCCGTCACCAAGGCCGCCGAATCGCAGCAGTACCTCTTCCACGCGCTCATCCAGCGGGCGGGCAACCGCTACGGCGCCCCCATGTTCGTCGGCACCAACAACGCCGTCCGCGTCAGCGCGCTGCGCCAGGTCGGCGGCCTGTACGACTCGATCACCGAGGACATGGCCACCGGCTTCGAGCTGCACCGCAGCCGCAATCCCGCCACCGGGCGGTTCTGGCGTTCCGTCTACACCCCGGACGTGCTCGCCGTCGGCGAGGGCCCGGCGTCCTGGACGGACTTCTTCACCCAGCAGCTGCGCTGGTCGCGCGGGACCTACGAGACCCTCATCCGGCAGTACGGGAAGAGCCCGTTGCGGATGCCCGCCGGGCGCCGGCTCAACTACACGCTGATGCTGGTGTACTACCCGATGACCGCCGTGAACTGGTTCCTCGGCATCCTCAGCTGCGTGCTGTTCCTCTGGTTCGGCGCCTCCGGCACCCAGGTCTCCTCCGAGGTCTGGCTGATGCTCTGCACGGACGCCGCCGCCCTCCAGGTGGGCCTCTACCTGTGGAACCGCCGGCACAACGTCTCGCCCCACGAGCCCGCGGGCTCCGGCGGCCTGGCCGGAATGGCGATGTCCGCGGTCTGCGCCCCCGTCTATCTCGCGTCCCTCGGCTCCGCGGTCCTGCGCACGCGGGGCCGCTTCGTCGTCACCCCCAAGGGCGGCGACGCGAGCCCGGACCGCCTGGCGACCTTCCGGATCCACCTCTGCTGGGCCTTCGTACTGATCGCCTCGCTGGCCGCCTCGGTCCGCTACGGCCACACCCATGTGGCCATGCGGATCTGGGCGGTGCTCGCGCTGTGCGTCAGCCTCGCCCCCCTCGCCGTCTGGGGCCTCACCCGCCTGGGCGGCCGTCGCGCCCGGTCCCGCGCCGAGCCCGGGGACGAGCCGGAGCCGGCCCTCGCCACCACCGGAGGGAGCTGACCCATGGCCCACCGCCCCTCGACGCGGCTCAAGAAGACGGTCCTCGGGACGGGCGCTGTCCTCGTGCTGGCGGCGCTCAACGCCCCCGCCACGCTGTCCTTCGCGGGGGACGCCTACCACGCGTACAAGATCGGGCGGCCCAGCTACAAGATCCAGTACGGCTCGTGGGACCTGATCGGGCTCCCCGAGGAGTACCGGATCAACGCCATGCACGCGGCGCTGCTGCACACCGGCAAGGTGCTGCTCATCGCGGGCTCGGGCAACAACCAGCGCAACTTCGACAAGGGCACCTTCGACACCATCCTGTGGGACCCCTCCGACAACACCTTCAAGAAGATCCCGACCCCCGAGGACTTCTTCTGCTCCGGGCACGCCCAGCTCCCCGACGGGCGGCTGCTGGTGGCGGGCGGCACCGCCCGCTACGAGGTGCTCGACGGCAAGGTCACCCGGGCGGGCGGCGGCATGCGGGTCAAGAACGAGAACCCCGACAAGGCCGTCACCCTGAAGAAGGGCACCCGCTTCCGCTCCCCCTCGGGGGTCGAGTACGTCTCCCGCTTCGACGTCACCGTGCCCGCGGCCACGCGCGCGTTCGAGATCGGCTACGGGCGCGGCGGGCAGATGCTGCCCTGGCACACCAAGGTGACCGCGGCCGAGGCGCGGGTCTTCGTGGAGGCCGTACGGGAGGGCCGCGAGGGGCTCACCACGCAGGCGGCGCAGTACGCGGTCGTCGGGCTGAAGGGCCGGGACGCCGACGACGTCTACGGCCTCGCCGAGCGGCTCAGCACCGTCAAGCAGGACTTCCAGGGCATCAAGTCGGCCTACGAGTTCGACCCGCGGGCGGAGAGGTACGTCCCCGTCGACCCGATGAAGGACGCCCGCTGGTACCCGACCCTCGTCGGCCTCCAGGACGGCAGGGTGCTCGCGGTCTCCGGCCTCAACGACGTCGGCGACGTGGTCCCCGGCGACAACGAGATCTACGACCCGCAGACCAGGAAGTGGACCAAGGGGCCCCTCCACTACTTCCCCACCTACCCCGCCCTCTTCCTCACCCAGGGCGGCAGACTCCTGTTCACCGGCTCCAACGCGGGCTACGGGCCCAAGAACAAGGGCCGTGCGCCCGGCCTGTGGGACCTGAACACCAACACGTTCACGAAGGTCGGCGGGCTCACCGACACCGACCAGCTGGAGACCTCCTCCTCCGTGCTGCTGCCCCCCGCGCAGGACCAGAAGGTGATGGTCCTCGGCGGCGGCGGCGTGGGCGAGTCCAAGCTCTCCACCGGCCGCACGGCCGTGATCGACCTCAAGGCGGACCACCCCGCCTTCCGCACCACCGCCCGGCTGCCCCAGGGCACCCGCTACCTCAGCAGCGTGCTGCTCCCCGACGACTCGGTCTTCACGACCGGCGGCTCCGCCGACTACCGCGGCCGGGGCGCCTCGGACATCCACAAGGCGCAGTTCTACTACCCGCGCAGCGACTCCTTCGTGGCGGCCGCCGACCCCGTGGTGGGCCGCGACTACCACTCCGAGGCGCTCCTGCTGCCGGACGGGCGGGTGGCCACCTTCGGCTCGGACCCGCTCTTCGCGGACAAGGACAACACCAGACTGGGCAGGTTCGAGCACCGCCTGGAGGTGTACACCCCGCCCTACCTCTACCGGGATCCGAAGCTGCGGCCCGTCCTCGGCGCGGGTCCGGACGAGGTCGCCCCCGGCGGCCGGGCCACCTTCAGGGCCGCCCGCCCGGAGCGGATCGTACGGGCCCGGCTGATGCGGCCCAGCGCGGTCACGCACTCCACGGACGTGGAGCAGCGCTCCGTGGAGCTGGGGCTGACCCGGACGAAGGACGCGGTCACGGTGGAGGTGCCGGGCGACCCCACGCTCGTACCGCCCGGCTGGTACATGCTGTTCGCGGCCGACGCGGACGGGACTCCGTCGGTGGCGAAGTGGATCCGGGTCACGGCTCCGGTGACGGCGACGCCGACGTCGGACGTGGGGTGGATGCCGCCCGGCTGACGCCTCGTCCTACTCCTTGGCGCGGCGGGCGAGGCCCAGCGCGTAGTCCGGCCACCAGCGGCCGGCCTCCGGGCCGCCCCGGCAGGGGCCGTCCGACTCCCCGGGCCGCTTGATCCACAGGTAGGCGTCGACCAGCGGATCGCCCGTCCTGTCGGTGGGCGGGACGCCCAGCGAGCGGCCCGGCGGGTTGCACCAGGCCTGCTGCCCGCCGCCCGCCAGCGGTCCGTCGCCGTTGCGGCTGGTGTCGATGACGAAGTGCTTGCCCTTGGTGCCCTTGGAGAGGGCGGCGCCGTACGCCCGCCCCGCCGCGTCCGGCTGGAAGTTGGACACGTTGAGCGAGAAGCCGTCGGCCCGCTCGATGCCCGCCTTGTACAGCGGCTCGACCAGGTCCGCCGGATCCGGGATCCACGCCGGATTGCCCGCGTCCAGGTAGACCTTGGTGTTCTTGTTCCGCTTCAGCCGGTCGACGGCCTCCGCGAGCAGTTGGTAGCGCTCGTCGCGGTGACCGGCCTGGGTGCAGCCGTCGACGAGGTGCGGGACGGCGTCCGGCTCCAGGATGACGATCGCCTTCGCGTCGCCGATGTTGTCGGCGAAGGCGCCGATCCAGCCGCGGTAGGCCGCGGCGTCCCGGGCGCCGCCGGCCGAGTGCTGACCGCAGTCGCGGTAGGGGATGTTGTACGCCGTGAGCACCACGGTCCGCCCCGCCTCGCGGGCTCCGTCCACGGCCCGGCGGATCTCCGGCCCCGGATCGTCCCCCGGGCCCCACAGGGCCATCGGCCGCTCCGAGATCCTGCGCAGCAGCTGGGCGTCGCTGTTGCGGCCCTGCGCCTCCCACGCGTCGACCTGGTGGGCCGCGTCGCTCTGCGGATCCACCCAGAACGGCGAACCGGCGGCCTCCGGTTCGCCGGGCGCGGCGGCCCGGGTCAGGGCCGGGACGGTTCCCTGGCCGGAGGAGGTGCAGGCGGCGAGGAGCACCGCCAGCGCCGGCGACAGGAGGACGAGGCGGGTCGGGGTGGTGCTGCGGCGGCGGCCTGGCATCCGGATTCCTCGGGACGGCGGGGCGGGCGGCGGACCGGGACATCGTGACATAACGGACAGGAGGCCGAGGGTGCGACACCGGCCCCCACCGCCCCCACCGCCCCCGCCGCCCCCACCGCCGCTCACGACCCGGCCGGGGGCACCCCCGTGGCCAGGGCGATCCCGAGCGGGGTGCGCTCGTAGAACACCTGGTGGCGGTGGCGGCGGGGCTCCAGCAGACCCGCTCCGCGCAGCGCCTTCAGGTGCGCGGAGACGGAGGAGGGTGCCAGGCCGAGCCGGTGGGCGAGCGCGGTCGTCGACGCCGGTTCGCGCAGCGCGCACAGGACGTCGGCCCGCGCACGGCCGAGCAGCCGGGCGAGGGACGCCGGGGTCTCCTCGGCGGCCCGCGACCACAGCGCGCCGATCCCGCGGGCCGGGTAGACGACCGTCGGCTGCCAGGGCGGGTCGTAACCGCCGATGACCTCCGGCCAGACGAAGGCGCTCGGCATCAGGAGCAGGCCCTGGCCGTCGAGGTCGCGGTCGTGATGGCTGCGGCGGTGGACGATGAGGGTGTTCTCGGACCAGGTGAGGTCGGGGTGCAGCCCCTCGAAGAGCCCGGCCAGCCCGGTCGCGGCGAGGCGGCGCGAGTGGAAGAGGATGTCCGCCTCCAGGATGGCCCGCAGCCGCGGCCAGTGCGGGGCGATCAGCGCGTGCCAGGCCCGCTCGGTGAGGTCGGCCAGGACGCGGACGGCGCGCTCGGGGTCGGCGAGCAACTCCCGGCCGGTCTCACTCTCCAGGGCGCCCGGGGTGCAGGCGAGGGAGAGCCGGATCTCCTCCCGCGCGGCGAGCGGATCCGTGGCGCGGACCCGGGCCAGCTCCTCCTCGAAGGTGACGGCGGGGCCGAGCGGGGGCGGGCACAGGAAGTCCGGGTTGTGCCCGCGGTGGGGCATGAGCAGCCACAGCGGCGTCAGGTCGAGCCCGGCGGCGGCTTCGCGGATGCCGTGCAGCCAGGGCAGGTGGTAGCCCTGCCGCTCGGGCAGCTTCAGCGTGCGTACGGCCTCGGCCGTCTCCCAGCGCGGGGAGATGGCGAACCGGCACCGCAACAGGTCCCCGGCGCCGAACCGGTAGTGCATGGCCACGCGGTGCCTCTCTCCCCGGCATCCGGCTTCGCGGCTTCCGGCTTCCCGGCATCCGGCTTCCCGGCATCCGGCCCGGCGCGCGACGCCGCTCAGGCCTGCGGCCGGTCCCCCGCCGCGAGGTGGCGTTCCACCGTCTCGATCTTCGAGGTCATGCCGTCGGTGACGCCGGGGCGGATGTCGGCCTTGAGGATGAAGGAGACCCGGGGCGCCCGCGCCTCCACGGCGGCCACCGCGCGCTTGACCACGTCCATCACCTCGTCCCACGACTCGCCCTCGACCGTGGTGAACATGGCGTCGGTGCGGTTCGCCAGGCCCGACTCGCGCACGACGCGGACCGCGTCGGCGACGTACTCGCCGACCTCTTCACCGACCCCCAGCGGGGTCACCGAGAACGCGACGATCATGCGCGGGCCGCCTCGCGCGCCCGCGCGGCCAGCACGCTGTCGGCCTCGTCGCGCTTGAGGATCCGGTCGCCGAAGAGACCGCCGAAGGGCAGCAGCGCGAACAGGAAGAACAGGGCGACCTTCTTGAGCGGCCACTTCGCCTTGTTCCACACGTCCAGCAGGAAGACCGCGTAGATCACGAAGAGGATGCCGTGCAGGATGCCCAGCGGCATCATCAGGTAGTCGATGTCCGAGATCCGGCTCAGCAGCGAGCCGAAGATCAGCAGCGCCGGGAACGACAGCGCCTCCGGTACGGAGATGAGGCGCAGCCGGTGCAGGGCGGAGGCGGTCTTGATGTCCACAGGGAACCTTCGGGATGGAGGCCGGGGGTCCGTCCCAGTGTCTCAGCCACCCCGAGTGATCTTTCTCCGGGTCCGGCTTTGCCGGATATCGGCCATCGGGCTCTGTTCGCACCCGCCCGCTGCCGATAACGTCTTCCCGTGGCTCAGTTCCGACTCCAAGGCAGCAAGGTGCTCGCCGTCGACCTGACCGGCGACGCCGTGAAAGCGAAAAACGGCTCGATGGTCGCGTACGACGGTCAGATGGCCTTCAAGAAGATGACCGGCGGTGGCGAGGGCCTCCGCGGGATGGTCACGCGACGGCTCACCGGTGAGCAGATGACCGTGATGGAGGTGCAGGGACACGGCACCTGCTTCTTCGCCGACCGCGCGAGCGAGATCAATCTGGTCAACCTGCGCGGCGAGAAGCTCTACGTCGAGTCCAGCAACCTCCTGTGCACCGACGCCGGCCTGCGCACCGGCACCACCTTCACCGGGCTGCGCGGCGGGGCGACGGGCAACGGCCTGTTCACCACCACCGTCGAGGGCTCGGGACAGGCGGCGATCATGTCCGACGGTCCGGCCGTGGTGCTGCGCGTCAGCGGCTCGTACCCGCTCTCCGTGGACCCGGGCGCGTACATCGCGCACACCGGCAACCTCCAGCAGCACTTCCAGTCCGGGGTGAACTTCCGCACCCTGATCGGCGAGGGCTCGGGCGAGTCCTTCCAGATCCGCTTCGAGGGCGAGGGCCTGGTCTACGTGCAGCCCAGCGAGCGCAACACCATCGGGGGCGACCTCTGATGCCGTTCCGCGAGATCAACTCAAAGATGATCGAGGCTCAGGTCGTCCCCGGGCAGAAGCTCTACAGCCAGCGCGGCGCGATGCTCGCGTACCGCGGCGAGGTCTCCTTCACCCCGGACCTCACGGGCGGCCAGGGCGGCGTCATGGGGATGATCGGGCGCCGCGTGGCCAACGAGCAGACCCCGCTGATGACGGTCGAGGGCAGCGGCACCGTGATGTTCGGCCACGGCGGCCACCACATCCAGGTCATCAACCTCGGCGGCGAGACGCTCTACGTCGAGGCCGACCGGCTGCTCGCCTTCGACGGCACCCTCCAGCAGGGCACGATGTTCATGGGCTCGCAGGGCGGGGTCATGGGCATGGTGCGCGGCCAGGTCACCGGCCAGGGCCTGTTCACCACCACCCTCAAGGGCCACGGCGCGGTCGCGGTGATGGCCCACGGCGGGGTCATCGAGCTGCCGATCACCCCGCAGCGCCCCGTCCACGTCGACCCGCAGGCGTACGTCGCCCACCACGGCGAGGTGCGCAACAAGCTCTCCGCCGCGCTCGGCTGGCGGGACATGGTGGGGCGCGGTTCGGGCGAGGCGTTCCAGCTGGAGCTGTCCGGGCAGGGCGCGGTGTACGTACAGGCCTCGGAGGAGAAGCTGTGAACTACGGACCGGTGCCCGGCGGACCGGGCGGGCCGACGGTTTTCGACCCGCACACGCTGCCGTCCGACGACAACGTCAACTCGTACACCTTCTGCGTGGAACTCAAAGGGAGTCAGTGGTTCCTGCAGAAGGGCAAGATGATCGCCTACTACGGGCGGATCGAGTTCAACGGGATCGGCCACGGCCGCTTCGACCGGCTGCTGCGTACGAGCTTCCACTCGCCGCTGCACGCGAGTGACTGGGTGGTGGCCGAGGGGCAGGGCAAGATGCTCCTCGCGGACCGGGCCTTCGACGTGAACTCGTACGATCTGGACGAGGGGAACCTGACGATCCGTTCGGGTAACCTGCTCGCCTACCAGCCCACGCTGGCCCTCAAGCAGTCGATCGTCCCGGGTTTCCTGACGCTGATCGGAACCGGGAAGTTCGTGGCCGCGTCCAACGGTCCGGTGGTGTTCATGGAGCCGCCGCTGCGGGTGGACCCGCAGGCGCTGGTGGGCTGGGCCGACTGCCCCTCGCCGTGCCACCACTACGACCACGGTTACATGTCCGGGGTGCTGGGCGGTCTGCGCTCGCTCACCGGGATCGGCGGCACCTCGGGCGAGGAGCACCAGTTCGAGTTCGTCGGGGCGGGCACGGTGCTGCTCCAGTCGACCGAGCTGCTGATGGCGGAGCAGACCGTGGGCGCGGTGGGCGCGGCCGGCGAGGCGCACGGCGTGCCGGGGGCCGGGCACGGGGCGCAGGGGCCGCTGGCCCAGCTGGGCGTGCCGCGGATGCCGGGGCAGCTGGGGGACCTGCAGCGCCGCTTCGGACTGTGACCGCCCGCATACGATTCAAGCCATCTTTGTACGCAATTCAACTTCTTAGGTAGAGTTCAGTCATGGAGACGATGGAGACCGAGACGGCCACTCTCCCCCAGGCTTCGCCTGGGGGGACCCGCTGGCTCACCGACCCCGAGCAGTGTGCCTGGCGCACCCATCTGGACGTCAGCAGGCTGCTGATGCACCAGCTGGAAAAGGATCTCCAGCCCTTCGGGCTCACCAACAACGACTACGAGATCCTGGTCAACCTCTCCGAGGCCGAGGGCCTGCGGATGCGGATGAGCGATCTCGCCACCTCGACGCTGCAGTCCAAGAGCCGGCTCTCGCACCAGATCACCCGCATGGAAGCCGCGGGCCTGGTCATCCGGGTCAACTGCGAGTCCGACCGGCGCGGGCTGTACGCCGTGCTGACCGAGGCGGGCATGGAACTCATGCGCAAGGTCGCCCCGCACCACGTGGCGTCCGTCCGCAAGCACTTCATCGACCTGCTGACCCCGGAGGGCCTGGCGGACCTGCGGGCCTCGCTGGGGCCGGTCGCCGACCACCTGCGGGAGCAGCGCGGCAAGGCCTGAGCCGGTCGCGGCGGCCCTGCCCGCCGCGCCGTCCCGGCCGGTAGCCCCCAGGATGGTGTGGGGGCGTTTCCGGCAGGGAGGTCAGCCATGCAGCGCAATCTGTTCGTCTCGTCCGCCGCGGCCGTGGTCCTGATGGCCGGCGGTCCGGTCGCGGCCGCCGCCGCCACGACATCCGCCGACGCGGCGAGAGCCACCACCACGGTCACCGCCGTACCGGCCGACGTATCGGCCGAGGCGGCGGCCACGGCGGCGCTGAAGCACTACCCGGGCGTCGTCGAGTCCCTCGACAAGGACGGCTCGGTCTGGCACGTCGACGTGATCGGCAAGAGCGGCAAGCACGCGGAACTGCAGGTGGACGTGCGCAGCGGCGCGGTCACCCAGCCGAACAGCGACGACAACAGCAATGACAACGGCAACGAGTACGCGCCCCTGATCGCCGCCAAGGTCACCGCCGTCCAGGCGATGAAGGCCGCCCTCGCGGGCCACCCCGGCCAGGTCCGGTCGGTCAGCTGGGACAACGACGAGAGCGACAACGGCGCCAAGACCCTCTACTGGAACGTCGAGATCAAGACCTCCGGCGGCAAGACGCAGAACGTCCACGTCGACCCCACCTCGGGCAAGGCCACGCTGTCCCAGGACTCCGGGAACAACGACAACAACGACAACAACAGCAACTAGACGGCGGCCGGACGACACGAGAGCCGAGAGCCGCGCCCCCGGCTTCCGGGGACGCGGCTCTCCGCACGCGGGTCGGGCGGTCCGGTCAGGCGTTGGGACGCTTGCCGTGATTCGCCTTCTTCTTCCTGCGGGCTCGCTTCTTGTTGCCGCGCTTCGCCATGACGCACTCCCTGGGTCGGGGCATTCCGGGCGTTCGTCAGTCTAGGTCGGCCCCGCGGAGCCCGCATCAGAGCGCCCCGGGCACCGGCCGGATCAGGCCTCCGTCAGCGTCGCCAGCAGCGTGTCGGCGGCGGCGTACGGATCCAGCTCCCCGGCCGCCACCCGCGCGGCCAGCGCGTCGAGACGGGCGTCGCCGTGCAGGTCGGCCAGCCGGGCCCGCAGCGCGGTGATCGCGATCGTCTCCACCTCACGGGCCGCACGCGCCGTGCGCCGCTCGGCCAGCACGCCGTTCTCGTCCATCCACGCCCGGTGCTTCTCCAGGGCCTCCACGACCTCGTCGATGCCCTGCCCGCGGGCCGCCACCGTCTTGATGATGGGCGGCCGCCAGCCTCCCGGGCCCCGGGACTCCCCCAGGCCCAGCATGTGGTTCAGCTCGCGGGCGGTGGCGTCGGCGCCGTCCCGGTCGGCCTTGTTCACCACGTACACGTCGCCGATCTCCAGGATGCCCGCCTTGGCGGCCTGGATCCCGTCGCCCATGCCCGGGGCCAGCAGCACCACGGAGGTGTCCGCCTGGGAGGCGATCTCCACCTCGGACTGGCCCACGCCCACCGTCTCGACGAGGACCACGTCGCAGCCCGCCGCGTCCAGGACGCGGATCGCCTGCGGGGCGGACCAGGCGAGGCCGCCCAGGTGCCCCCGGGTGGCCATCGAGCGGATGTAGACCCCGGGGTCCGAGGCGTGGTCCGACATCCGCACCCGGTCGCCGAGCAGCGCCCCGCCGGAGAACGGCGAGGAGGGGTCGACGGCGAGCACGCCGACGCGCTTGCCCGCCTTCCGGTACGCCGACACGAGCGCCGAGGTCGACGTGGACTTGCCCACGCCGGGCGAGCCCGTGAGGCCCACCACGTACGCCCCACCGGTCAGCGGGGCCAGGGCGGCCATCACCTCGCGCAGCTGCGGGGACGCCCCCTCGACCAGTGAGATCAGCCGGGCCACGGCCCGTGGCCTGCCCTCCCGGGCCTGGGCCACGAGCGAGGGAACGTCCACCGTCGTCATGCGATCAGCACCTACGCCTTCGAGCCGGTGCCGGGAGCGGGCACGCGCACGATCAGCGCGTCGCCCTGACCGCCGCCGCCGCACAGGGCGGCCGCGCCGACCCCACCGCCGCGCCGGCGCAGTTCCAGCGCGAGGTGGAGCACCACGCGGGCGCCGGACATGCCGATCGGGTGGCCCAGGGCGATCGCGCCACCGTTGACGTTCACCCTTTCCGGGTCCACGTCAAGGTCCTTCATTGACTGCACCGCGACGGCCGCGAAGGCCTCGTTGATCTCGATCAGGTCCAGGTCGGCGACCTCCAGGCCCTCCTTCTTGAGGGCGTGCAGGATCGCGTTCGAGGGCTGCGACTGCAGCGAGTTGTCGGGGCCCGCCACATTGCCGTGGGCGCCGATCTCGGCGATCCAGTCCAGGCCCAGCTCCTCGGCCTTGGCCTTGCTCATCACGACCACGGCGGCGGCGCCGTCGCTGATCTGGGACGAGGTGCCCGCGGTGATGGTGCCGTCCTTCGCGAACGCGGGACGCAGCCGGCCCAGGGACTCCACCGTGGTCTCCGCGCGGATGCCCTCGTCCTCGGAGAAGACGACCGGGTCGCCCTTGCGCTGCGGGATCTCCACCGGGGTGATCTCCGCGGCGAAGACGCCGTTCTTCTGCGCGGCGGCGGCGCGCTGGTGGGAGGTGGCCGCGAAGGCGTCCTGCGGGGCGCGCTCGATGCCCAGGCGGGTGTTGTGCTTCTCCGTGGACTCGCCCATCGCGATGTTCTCGAAGGCGTCGGTGAGGCCGTCGTAGGCCATCGCGTCGAGCATCTCGATGGCGCCGTACTTGTAGCCCTCGCGGGACTTCGGCAGCAGGTGCGGGGCGTTGGTCATCGACTCCTGGCCGCCCGCGACCACGATGTCGAACTCTCCGGCGCGGATCAGCTGGTCGGCCAGCGCGATCGCGTCCAGACCTGACAGACACACCTTGTTGATGGTGAGGGCCGGCACGTTCATGGGGATGCCGCCCTTGACCGCCGCCTGGCGGGCGGGGATCTGGCCGGCGCCCGCCTGGAGCACCTGACCCATGATCACGTACTGCACCTGGTCACCGGAGATTCCGGCCCGGTCCAGCGCGGATTTGATGGCGAAGCCACCGAGGTCGGCACCCGAGAAGGACTTCAGCGAGCCGAGCAGCCGCCCCATGGGCGTGCGGGCCCCGGCGACGATCACTGAAGTGGTGTTGTTCGTTCCGGACATGAGGCACAGCCCCTTGGATGAGAGGAGTGAACGAGGGTTTACCCGAATGTACTGAGCGGTACCCGCGCCGTCACCGGGCTGTGGGTGTGATCGCTGGCACGTTGCGTGACCGCCCTCCTCCAGAGTGCACTGGTCCCATGCTGACAAGAATCGACCACATCGGGATCGCCTGCTTCGACCTGGACAAGACCGTCGAGTTCTACCGTGCCACGTACGGCTTCGAGGTGTTCCACTCCGAGGTCAACGAGGAGCAGGGTGTCCGCGAGGCCATGCTCAAGATCAACGGCACCTCCGACGGCGGCGCCTCCTACATCCAGCTCCTGGAACCCACCCGGGAGGACTCCGCGGTCGGCAAGTGGCTGGCCAAGAACGGCGAGGGGGTGCACCACATCGCCTTCGGCACCGCCGACGTCGACGGGGACTCCGAGGCCATCCGCGGCAAGGGCGTCCGCGTCCTGTACGACGAGCCCCGCAGGGGCTCCATGGACTCCCGGATCACCTTCCTGCACCCCAAGGACTGCCACGGTGTCCTGACGGAACTGGTCACCGCCAACCCGGAGCACTGACCGCCCGATTCCCCGGCCGGTAGAGTGAGGGTGGCTCGGCCGGGGTTCGGTGCGCAGGGGGTCGGGGCCCGTGGGCCTCGGCCGCCATCTGACACCATCCCCCGGGGGCGTCGTTCAGCGGGCGGACGATGCTCATTTGGGAGTGAGCTTGCGACCAGGGGACGGATGGGACCGCGCTGTGCGGGGCTACGAAAGCCAGGAGAGCCATCAGGCCGAGGCCGACCATCTCTCGCTGTTCGAGGCCGAGATGGAGCGGCTGAAGAAGGAGCGCGGGAAGGCCGTCCAGCACGCCGAGGACCTGGGCTACCAGGTCGAGGTGCTGCGCGCCAAGCTCCATGAGGTGCGCCGCAGTCTCGCGTCCCGCCCCGCCTACGACGGCGCGGACATGGGCTACCAGGCGGAGCAGCTGCTCCGCAATGCCCAGATCCAGGCCGACCAGATGCGTTCGGACGCCGAACGCGAGCTGCGCGATGCCCGGGCTCAGACCCAGCGCATCCTCCAGGAGCACGCCGAGCACCAGGCGCGCCTGCAGGCCGAGCTCCACAGCGAGGCGGTCAACCGGCGCCAGCGCCTGGACCAGGAACTGAACGAGCGTCGCCAGACGGTCGAGGCCCACGTCAACGAGAACGTGGCCTGGGCCGAGCAGCTGCGCGCCCGCACGGAGGCCCAGGCCCGCCGGCTCCTGGAGGAGTCCCGCGCCGAGGCCGAGCAGTCCCTGAACGCGGCCCGCACCGAGGCCGCCCGGCTCGCCGAGGAGGCCCGCCGCCGGCTCACCGCCGACGCGGAGTCCTCCCGCACCGAGGCCGAGGCCACCCTGCTGCGGGCCCGCAAGGAGGCCGAGCGGCTGCTGACCGCCGCCTCCGCGCAGGCCCAGGAGGCCACCGAGCACGCCGAGCGGCTGCGCAGCACCACCTCCGCCGAGGCCGAGCAGACCCGGCAGCAGACCCTGGACCTCGGCCGGGTGGCCGAGCAGCGGGTGCAGGAGGCCGACAGCGCGCTGCGCGAGGCCCGCTCCGAGGCCGAGCGGCTGCTGAGCGACGCCAAGGAGAGCGCCTCCCGCCAGCTGGCGTCGGTGGAGTCCGTCAACGAACAGCGCACCCGCACCGCCAAGGAGCAGGTCGCCCGTCTCGTCGGCGAGGCCACCAAGGAGGCCGAGGTCCTCAAGGCCGAGGCCGAGCAGCTGCTCGCCGATGCCCGCGGTGAGATCGAGCGGGTCACCGCCGAGGCCGGCGACCAGGCCCGTACGGCCGCCGCCGAGGACACCGCCGCCCAGCTCGCGAAGGCGGCGCGCGCCGCCGAGGACGTGCTCAACAAGGCGTCCGAGGACGCCCGCGCGACCACCCGGGCCGCCTCCGAGGAGGCGGAACGCATCCGCGGCGAGGCCGAGGCCGAGGCCGAGCGGCTGCGTGCCCAGGCGGCGGCGACCGCCGATGAGCTCAAGGGCGCGGCGAAGGACGACACCGAGGAGTACCGCGCCCGCACGGTCGAGCTGCAGGCGGACGCCCGGCGGCTGCGCGGCGAGGCCGAGCAGCTGCGAGCCGAGGCCGTCGCCGAGGGCGAGCGGATCCGCGGCGAGGCGCGCCGCGAGGCCGTCCAGCAGATCGAGGAGGCGGCCCGGACCGCCGAGGAGCTGCTGGGCAAGTCCAAGGCGGACGCGGACGAGCTGCGCAGCGGCGCCACCGCGGAGAGCGAGCGGGTGCGCGCCGAGGCCGTCGAGCGCGCCACCACCCTGCGCCGGCAGGCCGAGGAGACCCTGGAGCGCACCCGCGCCGAGGCCGAGCGGCTGCGCGCCGAGGCCCTGGAGCAGGCCGAGGCGCTGCACGCCGAGGCGGAGGCGGCCGTGGCCGCGCGCCGCGAGGAGACCGACCGGGCGCTGGCGGCGAAGCGCGCCGATGCGGACGCCGAGCTGGTCCGGCTGCACGAGGACGCCGAAGCGCGTCTCGCGGGCGCCGAGCAGGCGCTGCGTGACGCCCGGGCGGCGGCGGAGAGCATCCGCCGGGAGACCACCGAGGAGAACGACCGGCTGCGCGCCGAGTCGGCGGAACGGATCCGCACCCTCCAGGCCCAGGCCGAGGCGGAGGCCGCGCGGCTGCGCACCGAGGCCGCGGAGGAGGCCGCGCAGGCCCGTACGGAGGCCGAGCAGGTCGGCGTACGGCTGCGCGGTGAGGCGGAGACCGAGGCCGAGCGGCTGCGCACCGAGGCGCAGGAGACCGCGAACCGGCTGCGCGCCGAGGCGAAGGCGGCGGCCGAGCGGGTCGCCGAGGAGGCCGCCGAGGCGCTGGCCGCCGCGCAGGAGGAGGCCGCCCGGCGTCGCCGGGAGGCCGAGGAGACCCTGGCGTCGGCCCGTACGGACGCGGACAGCGAGCGGGCGCAGGCCCGCGAGCAGAGCGAGGAACTGCTGGCGCAGGCCCGCAAGCGCTCGGAGGAGGCCACCGCCGAGGCGGTCTGGCTGACCGAGGAGGCCGAGCGGCGCGCGTCCGAGGTGGTCTCGGCCGCCGAGGCCACCGCGCAGCAGGTCCGCGAGGCCGTGGCCGGGCTGCACGAGCAGGCCGAGGAAGAGGTCGCCGGGCTGCGCAGCGCGGCGGATCACGCCGCGGAGCGCACGCGGACCGAGGCGCAGGCGGAGGCGGACCGGGTCCGCTCCGACGCGTACGCGGAGCGGGAGCGGGCGACCGAGGACGCGAACCGGATCCGCGGCGAGGCCCGCCTGGAGACGGACGCGGCGAAGGCACTGGCCGAGCGGACCGTCGGGGACGCGATCGCCGAGGCCGAGCAGCTGCGCGCCGACACCGCCGAATACGCCCAGCGGGTGCGCACCGAGGCCACGGACGCGCTGGCCGCGTCCGAGCGGGACGCCTCGCGCACCCGTGCCGACGCCCGGGACGACGCCAACCGGATCCGCGGGGAGGCCGCGGAGTCCCTGGAGGCCTCGCGCGCCGAGGGCGTGCGGATCGTCGCCGAGGCGACCGAGCGGGCCGAGGCGCTCACCGAGCAGACCCTGGCCGCGAACGCGCTGACGGTCGGCGAGGCCACCGCGGAAGCGGAACGGCTCACGGCCGAGGCCGTGGCGGCGGCGGACGCGACCCGCACCGAGGCCGCCCAGACCCTCGACGAGGCCCGCGCCGAGGCGGGGCGGCTGCGCACCGAGGCGGCCGAGCAGGCGGACCAGCTCATCACCGGGGCCACCGCGGAAGCGGAGCGGCTCACGGCGGAGACCCGCGCGGCCAACGAACGCACGGTCGGCGAGGCCGCCGCGGAGGCCGAGCGGCTCACGGCCGAGGCCGTGGCGGCGGCGGACGCGACCCGCACCGAGGCCGCCCAGACCCTCGACGAGGCCCGTACCGAGGCGGGGCGGCTGCGCACCGAGGCGGCCGAACAGGCCGACCACCTCATCGGCGAGGCCGCGGCGGAAGCGGAGCGGCTCACCACCGAGGCGGCCCGGACCCTGGACGACGCCCGCGCGGAGGGCGGCCGGATCATCGGCGAGGCCACCGCGGAGGCGGAGCGCGTCACGCTCGCCGCCGCCGAGACGCTGGCTTCGGCGGAGCGGGAGTCCGAGCAGACCCTGGACGAGGCGCGCGCGGAGGCGGGCCGGCTGCGGTCCGAGGCGGCCGAGCAGGCGGACCGGCTCATCGGCGAGGCGTCCTCGGAGGCGGCCCGCCTCACGGAGCTGACCCGCAAGGACAACGAACGCACCGTCGGCGAGGCGGCGAACGAGGCCGAGCGGCTGCGCGCGGAGGCGTCCGAGTCCCTGGCGTCGGCGCAGGAGCACGCGACCCGGACCCGGGACGAGGCGGAGCGCGTCAAGGCGGAGGCCGCCGCGGAGGCGGAGCGGATGCGCGCGGAGGCCCGTACCGAGTCGGAGCGGCTGCTGGACGAGGCGCGTCAGGCGGCCAACAAGCGCCGCAGCGAGGCCGCGGAGCAGGTGGACCGGCTCATCAGCGAGGCGTCCTCGGAGGCGGAGAAGCTCACCTCGGACGCGCAGGCGGCCGCGCTCGCGGCCACCACGCAGGCCGAGGAGCAGGCCGACGCGATGGTCGACGCGGCCCGCAAGGAGGCCGCGCGGATCACCTCGGAGGCGACCGTCGAGGGCAACTCCACGGTGGAGAAGGCCCGTACGGACGCGGACGAGCTGCTGGTCGGGGCGCGCACGGACGCGTCGGCCATAAGGGAGCGGGCCGAAGAGCTGCGCGCCCGGGTCGAGGCGGAGGTCGAGGAGCTGCACGAGCGGGCCCGCCGGGAGTCGTCCGAGCAGATGAGGTCGGCCGGCGAGCGCGTGGACAAGCTGGTGAAGGCGGCGACCGAGCAGAGCCAGGAGGCCGAGGCGAAGGCCAAGGCGATGGTGTCGGACGCGAGCAGCGAGGCCGGCAAGGTCCGGATCGCGGCGGTGCGCAAGGCCGAGCAGCTGCTCAAGGAGGCCGAGCAGAAGAAGGCCGAGCTGGTCAGGGAGGCCGAGGGCATCCGTTCGGCGGCGCAGGCGGAGGCCGCTCAGCTGGTCGACGAGGGGCGCCGTGAGCTGGAGGTCCTGGTGCGCAGGCGCGAGGACATTCAGGCGGAGATCTCCCGTGTCCAGGACGTGCTTGAGGCGTTGGAATCATTCGAGGCGCCTTCGGGTGGCGCGAAGCCCGCGGCCGGTGGCCCGTCCTCGGGTGGAGTGAAGGCGGGAGCGTCGGCCGGGTCCACTCGATCGGGTGGTAAGTCGTCAGAGGGCTAGTCGGGGAACAAAGTGTGTGCCCCTGATGGAGGTTCAGGCGGACGAGTGACAAGCATTCTGTCGCCTTGCCACTCAAAAGGGGTGTCATTGTCCAGATCAAACGTGGATTGACTCGATGACACGCCGCTCCGGCGCCTAGGATTCCCCTTAACACCTCACGTAGCACCTCATCGGTCTCATTCGACAGGAACCCCATGAGCGACACTTCCTCACCCTTCGGCTTCGAGCTCGTGCGGCGTGGTTACGACCGCGGTCAGGTGGACGACCGCATTACCAAGATCGTCGCCGACCGTGACAGCGCCCTGTCCCGCATCAACTCTCTGGAGAAGCGGATCGAGGAACTCCACCTCGAGACGCAGAACGCCCAGGCCCAGGTCAGCGACGCCGAGCCGTCGTACGCCGGTCTCGGTGCCCGGGTCGAGAAGATCCTGCGGCTCGCCGAGGAGGAGGCGAAGGACCTGCGCGAGGAGGCCCGTCGCGCGGCCGAGCAGCACCGCGAGCTGGCCGAGTCGGCGGCCCAGCAGGTGCGCAACGACGCCGAGTCGTTCGCGGCCGACCGCAAGTCGAAGGCGGAGGACGAGGGCGTCCGCATCGTCGAGAAGGCCAAGGGCGACTCGGCCACCCTGCGTTCCGAGGCGCAGAAGGACGCCGCCTCCAAGCGCGAGGAGGCCGACGCCCTCTTCGAGGAGACCCGCGCCAAGGCCGCCCAGGCCGCCGCGGACTTCGAGACCAACCTGGCCAAGCGCCGCGAGCAGTCCGAGCGCGACCTGGCGGGCCGCCAGGCCAAGGCGGAGAAGCGTCTCGCGGAGATCGAGCACCGCGCGGAGCAGCTGCGCCTGGAGGCCGAGAAGCTCCGTACGGACGCCGAGCGCCGCGCCCGGCAGACGGTGGAGACGGCGCAGCGCCAGGCCGAGGACATCGTCGCCGACGCCAACGCCAAGGCGGACCGCATCCGCAGCGAGTCCGAGCGCGAGCTGGCGGCGCTCACCAACCGCCGCGACTCCATCAACGCCCAGCTGACCAACGTCCGCGAGATGCTCGCGACGCTGACCGGTGCGGCGGTGGCCGCGGCCGGTTCCCCGATCGACGACGAGCCGGTCACCCGAGGCGTCCCGGCCCAGCAGAGCCGCTGACGCCGTCCCGCGGCGAGCACCGACGACGAGTACGGACGACGGGTTCGGCCAACCGGCTGACGGGCGGCCGAACCTGACAGAAGCTACTCGCTGGTAGCGAAACCCCGTGGTCCAGGGCCTTGTGACACCGTTTTGAGGTGGCGCAAGGCCCTGGGGCGTTCTAGCGTGGCCGCATGATCGAGCTTGAGGGCCTTACCAAACGATTCGGCGCGAAGACCGCCGTGGACAACCTCAGCTTCCAGGTCAGACCGGGGGTGGTCACCGGCTTCCTCGGCCCCAACGGGGCGGGCAAGTCCACGACCATGCGCATGATGCTCGACCTCGACAACCCGACCAGTGGTTCGGTCAGGATCGACGGCAAGCACTACCGGGACCTGCCGGAACCGCTGAAATACATCGGCGCGCTGCTGGACGCGAAAGCGATGAACGGCGGACGCAGCGCCTACAACAACCTTCTGTGCCTCGCCCAGTCGAACCGGATCCCCACGAGCCGGGTCTCCGAGGTGCTCGACCTGGTCGGACTGACCAGCGTCGCGAAGAAGAAGTCCAAAGGATTTTCGCTCGGGATGGGGCAACGGCTGGGAATCGCCTCCGCGCTGCTCGGTGATCCGGAAATCCTGATGTTCGACGAACCCGTCAATGGTCTGGACCCCGAGGGAATTCTCTGGATCCGCAATCTGATGAAGGGCCTGGCCTCGGAGGGAAGGACGATCTTCGTTTCCTCCCACCTGATGAGCGAAATGGCCCTGACTGCAGACCATTTGATCGTGATCGGCCAGGGCTGGCTGCTGGCCGATACCTCGATGGCCGATTTCATCCAGCAGAACTCGCGCAGTTTCGTGCGGCTGCGCTCCCCGCAGCAGGAACGGCTCAAGGACGTCCTGCACGAGGCGGGCATCCAGGCGATCGACGTCCCGGGCGCCGGTGCCCTGGAGATCGACGGCGCGAGTTCCGAACAGCTCGGCGAGCTGGCCGCCCAGCACCAGATCGTGCTGCACGAACTCAGCCCGCAGCGGGCCTCCCTGGAAGAAGCGTTCATGCGGATGACGGCCGACTCGGTCGAATACCACGCCCACTCGTCCGCCCTGCCCGGACATCCCATCGGACCCGGGCAACCGGGCGGCTACGGACACCCGGGCGGCCCCGGGCAGCCCGGTCCCGGCCTCCCCGGTGACAACCCGGCCCGGCCCGCCGACGTCCCCGCCTGGGGCGCCGGTTTCGACGCGCAGCGCAAGGGCGGCAAGTGACCATGGCTTCCTTCCCCGCCGTTCTGCGGTCCGAGTGGACCAAGATCCGCACGGTCTCCTCCACCATCTGGACCCTGATCTCCGCGCTGGTCGTCACGGTCGGCGTCAGCGCCGGCCTGTGCGCGGTCTTCAACGCGACGTTCAAGGACATGGACGAGGCCCAGCGGCTCACCTTCGACCCGACGCTGGCCAGCTTCGCCGGCATGACCCTCGGTCAGCTCGCCATGATCGTCTTCGGCGTCCTGGTGGTCGGCAGCGAGTACAGCACGGGCATGATCCGCACCTCGCTGGCCGCCGTACCGGCCCGGGCGAACTTCCTGTTCGCCAAGCTCACCGCGGCCACCGCGCTGGCCCTGATCGTGGGCCTGCTGACCAGCTTCCTGTCCTTCTTCCTCGGCCAGGCCATCCTGGGCAGCCACAGCATCGGCATCGGTGAGACGGGCGTCCTGCGCGCGGTGATCGGCGCCGGGCTGTACATGGCGCTGACCGCCCTGTTCTCGATGGCCGTCGCGACCATCCTGCGCAGCTCGATGCTCTCGCTCGGCATCCTGATGCCGTTCTTCTTCCTGGTCTCGCCGATCCTCGGGGCGGTGAGCGCGACCCGCAAGGTGGCGCAGTACTTCCCCGACCAGGCGGGCTCCAAGATCATGCAGGTGGTGCCGGGCGCGATGGACAGCGCCGCGCCGCCGTACGGGCCCTGGGGCGGGCTCGGCATCATGGCGCTCTGGGTGCTGGCCGCCGTACTCGGCGGGTACCTCGTCCTGAAGAACCGCGACGCCTGATCCCCCCGATCCCGGACCCGGGGCCGTCCCTTCTCAGGGGCGGCCCCGGGTCGCATCTCAGGGGTACCTCAGGGATCGGCAGGGGGTGGAACCGGACGGGGGTCGATATCCTCTTAAGCCTTACGCGGGCGAATCTCGCCAGCCTGGCAAGGGACAAGGAATGATCGAGGCAGTCGGCCTGACCAAGCGCTTCGGCGCCAAGACCGCCGTCGACCAGCTCTCCTTCCAGGTCAGGCCGGGGCACGTGACCGGATTCCTGGGGCCCAACGGGTCCGGGAAGTCGACCACCATGCGCATGATCCTCGGCCTCGACCGGCCCACCGCCGGACACGTCACGATCAACGGCTCCTCCTACCGCGGCCTGCCGAACGCGCAGCGCGGCGTCGGCGCCCTGCTGGACGCGAAGGCGGTCCACGGCGGCCGCCGGGCCCGGACCCACCTGCTCGCCCTCGCCCAGCTCTCCGGGATCCCGGAGAAGCGGGTCGACGAGGTGCTGCATGTGGTCGGCCTCCAGGACGTGGCCCGCCAGCGCACGAAGGGCTTCTCCCTCGGCATGGGCCAGCGGCTGGGGATCGCCGCGGCCCTGCTCGGCGATCCGCAGGTGCTGCTCTTCGACGAGCCGGTCAACGGCCTCGACCCCGAGGGCATCCTCTGGGTCCGCAACCTCATGAAGCAGCTGGCCGCCGAGGGCCGGACCGTCTTCGTCTCCTCGCACCTGATGAGCGAGATGGCGGTCACCGCCGACCACCTGATCGTCATCGGGCGCGGGCGGCTGCTGGCCGACATGGGCGTGCAGGAGTTCATCACGCACAATTCGGCCGGATTCGCTCGGGTCCGCACCTCCGACGACGCCCCCGGCGAGCGCGAGGAGCTCGCCCGGAGGCTGGTCGAGGAGGGCGCGCGGGTGCTCACCGAGCCCGACGGCGCCCTGCGGGTGACCGGGCTGGCGCTGCCGCGCATCTCCGACCTCGCGCACGAGGGCGGCGTACGCCTGTGGGAGCTGTCTCCGCACAAGGCCTCGCTCGAAGAGGCCTACATGCGGATGACCCACTCCTCGGTCGAATACACCTCCACCGACGACCCGCGCGCCGAGCTGTTCGAGCCGGAGCCGCTGACCGTGCCCGAATGGGAGGAGCCGGCGCCCCCGCCGGTCCCCCACGAGGGCTGGTACGTGCCCGAGCCCCCGGCGGCCGCCGGCGCGCCCGCGGCCTCCGCGGCCGCCGAGCCCGCGGCGGCGGCCGGGCCCGCGCCCACCCCCGCGCCCACCGGATCCGCACCGGCCTTCCTGATGCCGAGCAGCCCCGGCGATCTGGCCCGAGCCGTAAAGAACGACCCGGAGGACTCCCGATGACCCCGCCGACGAGCACCCGGCCCGCGCCGCGGCCCGGCGCGGCGGGCAACACCGCCCCGCTGCCCACGCCGCGTCCGCACCTCGGCCACGCCCTGGCCTCGGAGTGGACCAAGATGATCTCGGTCCGCTCCACCCTGTGGACCATCGGCACGCTGGTGGTGACCGTCGTCGGCATCGGGCTGGCCTTCGTGGCGCAGACCTCCGACGAGAACTACCTGAACATGCCGTACACTGCGCCCGCGCTGTTCGGCCTGCTCGCCGGCCAGCTCGCGGTGATGGTCCTCGGGGTGCTGACGATCACCTCCGAGTACGGCACCGGCCTGGTCCGGACCACCTTCGGCGCCGCGCCCGACCGGCACCGGGTGCTGACCGCGAAGTACCTCGTCTTCAGTGCGGTCGCCTTCCTCGCCGTGGCCGGCTCGGTCTTCCTGGTCGGGATCATGACGGCCATGGTGCACGGCGGCCCCGCGTCCGGTCCGCACGACAACGGCGCCTGGGGCTCGGCCCTGGTGGTCAGTGTCTACGTGACCCTGCTCGGCGTGCTTTCGCTCGCCATCGGGACGCTGGTCCGGCATTCCGCCGGAGGGATCTCGGTGATGCTCGGGGTGGTGACGCTGCCGCCGGTGATAGGGGCGATGCTCAGCGTCTGGGAGGTCTCGCAGCCGCTGAGCCGGCTGGTCCTCAACTACAACGCGCCGGTGGCCCTGATGCAGCTCTTCGGCATGCCGGGCACGGGCGGCGTCACCGACCTGCCGAACAAGCTGATCCAGATGGGCCTGCTGATCGCGGTGACCGGCGCCGCGGTGGCCGCTTCGTACGTGGCCGTCCGGCGCCGCGACGTGTGAGGCCGACGGCCGGCAGGCCGTTGGCCGCCGGTACGCCCGCCGGTCAGTACTTGGGAGCGTTACGGGACCGCTGCACCCGCGAGGTGCGGCGGTCCTTCGCGTTCCAGCAGGCCTTGTGCCAGTGCCTGCGGTCGTCCACGCCGCCGTACTCGGGCCAGGCCACCAGGTGCGGGGTGCCGGAGGGGATCTCCTGGTCGCAGCCGGGGCAGCGGTAGCGCTTGCCCGCGGCGCTCGCGCCCGCGACGTGCCGGACCTTCCACTCCTCGCCCTGGTACTCCTCCGTGCGCTCCAGGCCGTACCGCTCCAGCCCCGGGCCGCGGCCCGGGTCCGCGTCCGGTCGATCGGCTGGGTTCTCGCCGCCTCGGGGGCGGTTGTGGCGCGGTGACACGTATACCTCACGGATCAGCGAACGGGCAGGACTTTTCTCCAGACTACGCGCAGCGAGCCCGGGTACCCGCAGGGTGGCCGAAGACGATTCCCCGACAATCCCAATAACTTTCCTGTCAGGCCGTGCCTTTGGCACGTGTCAGACGTTGTTGCCAGCAGACGGTGTCTCACGAAACCGGTCCACCTGGGGAGGCCGCGTCAGCCGCGAGGAGGAGAAGGCGATGCGCGTAGGAGCGTTTGTACTGGGGGCCCAGTTCCCCGGCCAGGGGCCGGGAGAGGCCCTCCACAGGGCGGTGCGGACCGCCGAAGTGGCCGAGGAGGCCGGACTGGACTCGGTCTGGGTGGCCGAGCACCACTTCGTCCCGTACGGGGTGTGCCCCTCGGCGGTGACCCTGGCGGCCCTGCTGCTGGGGCGGACCCGGCGACTGCGGGTGGGGACGGCGGTGAGCGTGCTGCCGAACGCGCATCCGGTCGCCCTCGGGGAGCAGGCCGCCCTGCTGCACCTCACCTCGGGCGGCAGGTTCACCCTGGGGGTGGGCCGGGGTGGGCCCTGGGTGGACCTGGAGGTGTTCGGCGGCGGCCTCGAGGCGTACGAGCACGGCTTCCCGGCGGCCCTGGACCTGCTGCGGCGGTGGCTGACCGAGCCGCGCGTGGGGGTCCCGGCGGGCCCCGGGGAGCGGTACGGCTTCCGCGAGGTGGCCGTCGTACCGCGCCCGTCGGAGTCCCTGGACGAGGACGGAAAGGGACCGGAAGTGATCGTCGCGTGCACCTCTCCCGCGTCGGTCCGCCTCGCCGCGGAGCGGCTGCTGCCGATGCTGCTCGGCATGCACTGCGGGGACGAGGACAAGGCGGGGATGGTCGCGCTGTGGCGGGAGGCGGCGCTGGCCGCCGGGCACCCGCGGGAGCGGGTCCTGACCGCGGAGCACGTGTCGGCCGGGGTCTGCCAGCTGGCGGACCGCACGGCGGACGCGCGGGAGACCCTGCTCAAGGCGATGCCGGGGTGGCTGAAACAGGGGCTGGACGCACATGTGACGGTGGACGGCCGGGTCCGCGCGATGCGCGATCCCGTCGCGTACACGGAGCTGCTGTGCGAGCTGCACCCCGTGGGCACCCCCGAGCTGGCGGCGGACCGGCTGGCGGCCACCTCCGCGCGCACCGGGATCACCCGCTTCGCGCTGCTGACCGAGGGCTCCGGTGACCTCGCGGGCACCGAGGAGAACGTACGGCGCCTGGGCGTCGAGGTCCTGCCGCTGCTCGGCTGAGCCCGCGCCCTCCCCCTCCCCCGGCGCCGGGACTGTGGCTGCCGCTCCGGTATCAGTCGCACCTCCCACGATACGGAGCGGCAGCAAAGTACTAAGTCACTAACAGTCCCGCAGTTCCGGCGACTGGTTGAGCAGCTGACCCCTGATGGACGTGAACTTGGCCAGCCGGTCGTCCACCGAGGCATCCAGCGGGAACACCGCCACACGGTGGCAGTTCTGGAATGCCAGACGCACCCCGAAGTGCCGCTGCAGCGCACCGCGTATCGCATCACTCGCGAGCGCGCGCAGCAGCTGGCCACGCGCCTGCTCGTTCGGCGGCGGTGTCTGGTTGTCGGCGAACTCGCCGCCGTCAACCTTGAGTTGGGCCACCAACGAACTGATCATCTCCCACGCGAAAGGCAGGGAGGTCCGGACGCAGTCGACGAAGGCGGCTTCGTCGACCTCGCCTCGCTCGGCCTGTTCAAGTAGGGCCGGTGAGACGTCGAGCGACATGGGTTCTCCTCTCGCGACCCCGGCCGTTTGGTGACCGGAGTCTTACGGGCAGGGAAGGGAAACCGCGACGCAGCGTGCACGCACGACGACCTCCCGCTCACCACGGTAGGCGCCCGGGGGGTACCGCACCAGGAGAATGCGCATACAACGCGCCATCCACGAACGGGGCTTTCGGGGGCGAATCGCGTGGAGGCGGGTCGGTCGAGTAGCGTTGCCGACCATGCGTCTCGTCATTGCCCGCTGCTCCGTCGATTACGCGGGCCGGCTCACCGCCCATCTGCCCTCGGCACCCCGTCTGATCCTCGTGAAGGCCGACGGCAGTGTCTCGATCCACGCGGACGACCGGGCGTACAAACCGCTCAACTGGATGTCCCCGCCCTGCACCCTCAAGGAGGGGAGCGGGGACGAGGCGGGCGTCTGGACCGTCGTCAACAAGGCGGGCGAGAAGCTCATCATCACGATGGAGGAAGTCATCCACGACTCCTCCCACGAGCTGGGCGTCGACCCCGGCCTGATCAAGGACGGCGTGGAGGCCCACCTCCAGGAGCTCCTCGCCGACCGGATCGAGACCCTCGGCGAGGGCTTCACGCTGATCCGCCGCGAGTACATGACGGCGATCGGCCCGGTGGACATCCTGTGCCGCGACGCCTCGGGCGCGACGGTCGCCGTGGAGATCAAGCGGCGCGGCGAGATCGACGGCGTGGAACAGCTCACCCGCTACCTGGAGCTGCTGAACCGCGACCCGCACCTCGCGCCGGTCCGCGGTGTCTACGCGGCCCAGGAGATCAAGCCCCAGGCGCGCGTGCTGGCGACGGACCGCGGCATGGAGTGCCTGATCCTCGACTACAACGCGATGCGCGGCATCGAGGACGACAAGCTGCGCCTCTTCTGACGACACCCGGCCTTCACCCGAACGCCCCCTCCCGCCGATGGCGGAAGGGGGCGTTCGCGCGTCCCGGCGCGGACTCAGGGCGTGGCGGCGGGCGGGGAGAGCTGGGTCGTGGTGGGCGGCGGGGTGGTCGCGGCGTTCGAGGGCGAGGGGGAGGCCGGCGGCGAGGCCGGGGGCGACGTGCCGGGGGCGGGGGAGGACGCCGAGGGTGAGCCCGGAGTCGTCGGCGGCTTGGAGACCGGGCGGCGGGAAGGCCCGGTCCCGGGGGCCGGGGCCGACGCCGAGCCCGGGGCCGGGCCGGAGGGGGCCGGTCCCGAGGCACCCGGGGACGCGGGCGCGGAGGCGCTGCCGGACGGGGGCGCGTCGGTGCCGGTGGCGGTGCCCGGGGACGCGGGGGCGGGTGCAGGATCGTTCCCGCTGGTGTCCGGCGCGGAGGACGACGGGTTCGGCGAGGTGCCCCGGTGCTCCGGGGCCGCCGTGTCGCTCGAGCTGATCGCGAAGCTCACCGCCGTACCGAGGGCCAGCACCGCGAGGACGCCGCCCGCCGCCAGGGCCGCGGGCCGGCGGTGCCACTGCGGGACCGCGGCCGCCGTGGGCCGCGTCATCGGCACGCGTACGGTCACGGGCGCGGGCGCGGGCTTCGCGTCCAGCGGGAAGGTCTCCTCGAAGGCCGCCGCCGGGGGCACCACGGGCACCGGCTCGACGCGCACGAGGGGGAAGGCCTGGGTCGGCGCCTCCGCCCCCACCGGAGCGGGGGCTTCCAGCCGCAGCGGGGGCGAGAGGGCCGGGCCCGCCGCCTCCCGGTCCGTGACCAGGGCCAGGGCCCTGCGGCCCGCGACCGTGCCGCGCTTGTCGGCGAGGGCGCCCCGCAGCCCGTTGGAGGTCTCCAGTTCGGCGCGGGCCCGGTCCAGTCGGCCGCCGCACAGCGCGAGGACGCCGAGTTCGTGGTGGAAGTACGCCTGTTCCGCGACCTCCCCCGCCGTCCGGGCGGCCTCGGCCCCGGCCCGTAGCACCCGTTCCCAGGCGCCCCAGTGCAAGGAGGCGGCGAAGGCGGGCGCGGCGGTGCGGGCGAGCAGGACGGCGGCCACCACGTCGGCGCCCGCGAGGGCCGCGAGCACCGCGTCCCCCTCGGCCGCCACGCGCTCGGGGGTCACCGACGCATGGCCGGTCCACCAGGCGTAGTGCCGGGCCGCGGTCAGCGCCTCGCCGGAGGCGCCGAAGCCGGATTCGGCGAGCTGGCGGGCCACTCCGGCGGCCAGCCGGTAGCGGCTCCCCGCGGCCGTCAGCAGCCCGCAGGCCAGCAGCTCCGCGACCGCCGCGTCCGCGTGGGTGTCCCCCACCAGTGCGGGCAGGTGCGCGGGGTGCGGCATCTCGCCGTCGAGGGCGCACGCGAACCGCAGCGCGGCCCGCGCCGACTCGCTGACCCGCGAGGCCAGCAGCTCGGCCGGGGCGGCGCCCTCGGCGAGCGTCGGCAGCGGGACCTGCGCGGCGTCCCGGGACCGCTCCTCGAAGACGCCGGGCTCCTCGCCGTCGGCGTCCTCGGCGTTCAGCTCGTCGCGCCGGCGCAGCAGCCCGCCCGCCTGTACGAAGCGCAGCGCGAGCCCCTCGGAGGCGAAGCGCAGGTCCCCCGCCCAGGCGGACTCCAGCTCGGTGAGCGGCCGGCCGACGGCGATCTCCAGGAGTTCCGTGCACGCGGCCCGGCCCAGCCCGCCGAGGAAGATCTCCTCCAGGTGCGAGCGGTCCGAGGGGGCGGGAGTGTCCGGGGTCGCGGCCAGCAGCCAGGCGCATTCGGGGGTGGCGCGCAGCAGCTCCTCCAGCGCGGCGCCGCCGAAGTCGAGGTCGTCGAGGAGGACGACGGCGCCGATCTGGCCGACCAGCTGGAGCAGTTCGGCGCGGGCGGGGCGCTCGGGGAACCGCTCCGAGGGCGCGTAGACCACGGAATACAGCGCGTACAGCAGCTCGGTGGGGGTCTGCCGGTGCCCGGAGAGCCGGACGACACCGTCGGGCGCCAGGTCCGCGCAGTCCTCGGCCACGGCGTCGAGCAGGACGGTACGGCCCGACCCGGAGGGGCCGGTGAGCCGTACGGAACGCCCTCGTCCGAGCAACCGGGCGAGACGCTCGCGCTCCTCCTCGCGCTCCAGCAGCGGCAGGACGGCCAATGGGGCGCCCGGAGGCGCCGGAGGCCGCCCGGCGGCGTCCAGGGCGTCCCGTGAGGCCTTGTCACGACGCTGCGGACCCTCGCCCTCCGCATCACCCGGACGCCGAGCCTCGATCTCGCTCCCGTCGACGGGATTGACCGTCAGAAGATAGTCACCGACGGCAAGCCGGACGACCCGAGCGGGCCCGACCACCGGCGAAGAGGTATCGGGCACACCCTCATCCACAACGGACTGCCCCTGCATACGGTCCATGACCAAGTCCCCCGATCGCGTCGTGCGCCGTCGTCCCGCCCGGCCTTCGCACACGCCGCTGCCGCTACTGGTCCGGTTTCGCCCGAACCCTAGACCGTGTCCGGCCGTCCCGAAACCTCAGGGGTGCCATCCCGCCCGGACCGTTACGTTTCGCCCCACGGAGTCCCCCTCGTCCACCCCGGCCGCACCCCGCGGGTTCCGGGTGGGACGGGGACCCGCGGGAGTGTCCCCGCAGGCCGAGCGGGTCACCCCTGCCGCATGTTCCGACCGCCCGCACCCCCACCGGCCCGCACACACCCCGCCCCCACGGGACCCCACGTCACACCCGAGGAAGCGATTCCGCTTCCAGCCCGCCCTCGATCGCGAGGATCCGATGCAGCCGGGTCGCCACGAGCAGCCTCTGCATCTGCGGCGGCACCCCCCGCAGCACCAGCCGCCGCCCGGTCCGCCCGGCCCGCCGGTGCGCGCCCATGATCACGCCGAGCCCGGTCGCGTCCCACGAGTCGAGACCGGTCAGATCGAGCACGAGGTCCCCGACGCCGTCGTCCAGGGCGGAGTGGAAGGCCGTACGGGCGTCCGCCGCGCTGCGCACGTCGAGGCGGCCCCCGACTGCGAGTTCGGCGTGGTCGCCCCTGATGTGCATGTGTGCTCCCGGCAGTGCGGCGTTCGTCTGGTCCGATGGGGCCGTGGTCGGCAACTCTCACTGCAACTGACTGCCGTACGGGCAGGGAAGTTGCCGACCGTGAGCGAACCGATACCTAATTCACCCCGACGGGTGAGGGCATTCGAACGGTGTCGCCCGTGCTGTGCGCTCAGTGCTTGTAGAAGCCCTGCCCGCTCTTGCGGCCGATGTCACCCGCGTCCACCATCCGGCGCATCAGCTCCGGCGGCGCGAACTTCTCGTCCTGCGACTCGGTGTAGATGTTGCTGGTGGCGTGGAGCAGGATGTCCACACCCGTCAGGTCGGCCGTGGCCAGCGGCCCCATGGCGTGCCCGAAGCCCAGCTTGCAGGCGATGTCGATGTCCTCGGCGGAGGCCACGCCCGATTCGTACAGCTTCGCGGCCTCGACGACGAGCGCCGAGATCAGACGGGTCGTCACGAATCCGGCGACGTCGCGGTTGACGACGATGCAGGTCTTGCCGACGGACTCGGCGAACGCGCGGGTCGTGGCGAGGGTCTCGTCGCTCGTCTTGTAGCCGCGCACCAGCTCGCACAGCTGCATCATCGGGACGGGCGAGAAGAAGTGCGCGCCGACGACCCGCTCCGGACGCTCCGTCACGGCCGCGATCTTCGTGATCGGAATGGCGGAGGTGTTGGAGGCCAGGATCGCGTCCTCGCGCACGAGCTTGTCGAGCGCGCGGAAGATCTCGTGCTTGACCTCGAGCTTCTCGAAGACCGCCTCGACGACGATGTCGGCGTCGGCGACCGCGTCCAGGTCGGTGCTCGTGCGGATCCGGCCCAGCGCCGCCTCGGCGTCCTCGGCGCTCATCCTGCCCTTGGCGACGAACCGGTCGTACGAGGCCTTGATCCCGTCGGTACCGCGGGTCAGCGCGGCGTCCGTGACGTCGCGCAGGACGACGTCCCAGCCCGCCTGTGCGGAGACCTGCGCGATCCCCGAACCCATGAGTCCGGCACCGATGACGGCGAGCTTCCCAGCCACTTCACACCCCACGTTCTTCCATACGGCCCAGTCACGGCCCGGTCTCGTAGCCTCTTCGGCGGAGAGTAGCGTCCGGGACGGGTCCGATGACCGGGAAGTAACACGCGTCACGTCTCAGATGACGGACATCACACCGGGACGGCTCAGCACTCCGGCGGGGCCGCGCAGTTGACCCGAACTAGGCTGACCGCATGGTGAACCTCACGCGCATCTACACCCGTACCGGCGACAAGGGCACGACCGCCCTCGGCGACATGAGCCGTACCGCCAAGACCGACCTGCGGATTTCCGCGTACGCCGACGCCAACGAGGCCAACGCGGCCATCGGGGCGGCGATCGCGCTCGGGGCGCTCGCCGAGGACGTCGTGAAGGTGCTGGTCCGGGTGCAGAACGACCTGTTCGACGTGGGCGCGGACCTGTGCACGCCGGTGGTGGCGGAGCCGGAGTACCCGCCGCTGCGGGTGGAGCAGTTCTACGTCGACAAGCTGGAGGCGGACTGCGACACCTTCAACGAGGAGCTGGAGAAGCTGCGCAGCTTCATCCTGCCCGGCGGCACCCCCGGCGCGGCCCTGCTGCACCAGGCGTGCACGGTGGTCCGGCGCGCCGAGCGCTCCACCTGGGCGGCCCTGGAGGTGCACGGCGACTCGATGAACCCGCTCACCGCCACCTACCTGAACCGGCTCTCCGACCTGCTGTTCATCCTGGCACGGACGGCCAACAAGGAGGTCGGGGACGTGCTGTGGGTGCCGGGCGGCGAGCGCTAGGCAGCATCGGGAAGGGGCGTCCTAGAACCAGCTGCCGGTACGTTCCCGCGGGGCCGGTGCCGCCTCGGCGGCCGGGGCCTTGCGGGGCCAGAGCGTGTACGTCGCGGCGATGATCCCGTGGATCCCGGTCACCCGCAGGGCGACGGCCTGCCAGCCGCGCAGCGGCTCGGCCGCCGCCGCGTCGCCGACGTACCAGACCGCGAGCTGGAGCAGCCCGAGGGCGACGGCCGCCGCGACGAGCGTGCGCAGCCACAGCTTCCACTCGTGCAGCGCGCGGGCCTTGCCGTGAAGGGCGCCGGGCGGCTTGGGGCCGCCGCCGAAGCGGTGGGCGGCGTGGCCGTCGAGCCACTTCACCGTGTAGTGGCCGAATCCGACGGTGTACCCGATGTAGAGGGCGGCCAGGCCGTGGGTCCAGGTGGGCTCGGCGCCGTTCTTGAGGTCCAGGACGGTCGCGACCAGCAGGACCAGTTCCAGCAGCGGCTCGCAGAGCAGCACGGCCGCGCCGAGCCGGGGCTTCCGGGCCAGGTAGCGCAGGGCCAGTCCGGCGGCCAGCAGCACCCAGAAGCCGACCTCGCAGGCGATGATCAGTGCGACCAGCACGGGAGTCTCCTCGTCCCTCGGTTCTTGCCTCGTCCTGCCTTCCAGCCTCCCGGCCGCCGCAGGCCGGCGCGTCGTCGGCGGTGACGAACCGCGACTGCATCCTTCGATGTAGTCGGCATCCGGCGCCCGGCCGAGGCCCCGGGCCCCGCCACCCTGTTGGATGGACCCGTGACCCCGACGATCCCCCGCCCGCACCGCGACGACGTGCTGCTCGCCGTGATCAGCGTGTCCGTGGGCGTGCTGCTGTGGGCCCTCGGTGTGCACAGCAACCAGACCCGGCACCTGCTGCCCGACTGGGCCGCCCTGGTCCCGCTGGTGTGCCTCGGCGCGATGGAACTGCTGCGCCGCTCCGCGCCCCGCGTGACCCTCGCCATCGGCACCCTCGGGATCATCGCCGACCAGTTCACGGTGGGCAGCCTGGCCACCGTGGTGATCTTCACGGACCTGATGTACGCCGCCGTGGTCTACGGCAAGCCCGCCATGGCCCGGCGGCTTCCGGTCACCACCGGCCTGATCACCGTCGTCGCCACCATCGCCGCCGTGGCCTGGCTGCGCACCCCGCAGTCCCTGCTCATCGGCGCGGTCACCGGCCTCGTCTGCTTCGCGCCCGCGCTCACCGGGGCCACCCTGCGCAATCACCGCGAGGCCGCGGTGGCCGCGCGGCTGCGGGCGGAGCAGACCGCGCTGCTGGCCGAGATGGACCGTAGCCAGGCGGTGGTCGCCGAGCGCGCGCGGATGGCCCGCGAGCTGCACGACATGGTCGCCAACCACCTGTCGGCGATCGCCATCCACTCGACCGCCGCGCTCTCCATCGACTCCCCCGCCACCAGCCGCGAGGCCCTCGGGGTGATCCGCGAGAACAGCGTCCAGGGGCTGGCCGAAATGCGTCGGCTGATCGGACTGCTGCGCGAGGCGGGGGCCGAGCGGGAGGCCGTCGCGGTGCCCTCACTGGACGGCCTGGAGGCGCTGATCGAGCAGGCCCGTACGAACGGCTCCGCGAGCGGACTGGACTTCGTCCTGTACGACGACCGGGCGCCCGCCGGGGAGCGGGGCGAGCCGCTGCCCGCACCGGTGGAGCTGGCGGCGTACCGGATCGTTCAGGAATCCCTGACGAACGCGGTCAAGCACGCCTCCCCCGGCACGGTCACGGTCCGGGTGACCCGCTCGGCCGGCCTGCTGAGCATCGGCGTGGACTCTCCGCACGGGGGCGGGACGGCCGGACCGCGCGCACCCGGGTCCGGGGCCGGGCTGGTGGGGATGCGCGAGCGGGCGGAGCTGCTGGGCGGCAGCTTTCACGCGGGTACGGAGGGGACGGACGGTATGGAGGGGACGGACAGGGTGGGCGGGACGGACCGGATGGGCAGGACGGACAGGGTGGGCGGGACGGACCGGATGGGCAGGACGGATGCGACGGACGGTGTCGGTGTGACGGACGGGACGATGTGGCGGGTGCGGGCGGTCCTGCCCGCCGAGGAGAAGGCGGCGCGGACATGACGGCACGACCCATCCGGGTGGTGGTGGCCGAGGACCAGGGCGCGGTGCGGTCCGGGCTGGTGCTGATCCTGCGCAGCGCCGGTGACATCGAGGTGGTGGGCGAGGCGGCGGACGGGCTGGAGGCGGTCCGCCTGGCCCGGGAGCTGCGGCCGGACGTGGTGCTGATGGACGTACAGATGCCCCGGCTGGACGGGGTCTCGGCGACCCGCCGGGTGGTGGCCGAGCGGCTGGCGGACGTCCTGGTGCTGACCACCTTCGACCTGGACGAGTACGTCTTCGGGGCGCTGCGCGCGGGCGCGTCGGGGTTCCTGCTGAAGAACGCGGAGGCCGGGGAGCTGATCCAGGCGGTCCGCACGGTCGCGCGCGGGGAGGGGCTGATCTCCCCCGCGGTGACCCGGCGGCTGATCGCGGAGTTCGCGGCTCCGACGGCGGCCCGCTCCGCCCTGCCGCCCGAGGCGGCCGCGGCCGTGGAGTCGCTGACCCGGCGCGAGCGGGAGGTGCTCGGCTGCCTGGGCGGGGGCCTGTCCAACGCGGAGATCGCGGTCCGGCTGGAGATGGCCGAGGCGACGGTGAAGACCCATGTCAGCAGGCTGCTGGGGAAGCTGGAGCTGCGCAGCCGGGTCCAAGCGGCCGTATTGGCACAGGAGTTGGGCATCGCGCACTGACTTCTTGTGCGTGGCTGGAGTGGAGGTCTGGACCTCTTGACGGTTGGTCCAGACCTTTCTAATCTCACCGCAACACTGTGGTGAGCGTGCATGACAAAGCGTGCTCACGGGCGGCGCAGGTCCCACCCCCATGCCGGGAGTCGACGCCAGCGGCTCCGGCGGACCTTCGGAGGAGCACCCTTGAGCACAGCACACGCGTCACGTCCCGCACCCCCACCCCGGCAACGGCGTCCGCACCGGCTGCTGCGCAGACTCGCCGCGACCGTGGCCGCCTTCGCCCTTCCCCTCGCCGGGCTGGTCGGCCTCGCGAGCACCGCCCAGGCCGCCACCGCCGCGACGGCGACCTACACCAAGGTCTCCGACTGGGGCTCCGGCTTCGAGGGCAAGTGGACGGTGAAGAACACCGGCACCACCACGCTCAGCAGCTGGACCGTCGAGTGGGACTACCCGGCCGGCACCTCGGTCACCTCGGCCTGGGACGCCACCGTCACCAGCTCCGGCACCCACTGGACCGGCAAGAACGTCGGCTGGAACGGCACCCTCTCCCCCGGCGCCAGCATCAGCTTCGGCTTCAACGGCGCGGGCGCGGGCGCCCCCAGCGGCTGCAAGGTCAACGGCGGCTCCTGCGACGGCGGCACCACGCCCCCGGCCGACGCTCCCCCCACCGCTCCCGGCACCCCCACGGCCGGCCCGGTGGGCGACACCTCGGTGAGCCTGAGCTGGACCCCGGCCACCGACGACAAGGGCGTCAAGAACTACGACGTCTACCGCGGCTCCGCCAAGATCGCGACCGTGACGGGCACGAGCTACACCGACACGGGCCTGACCAAGGGCACGACGTACGGCTACAGCGTCACCGCCCGCGACACCATCGACCAGACCGGGCCCTCCTCGGGCACCGTGACGGTCACCACCACGGGCGGCGACCCGGGCCCCGGGCCCGGCCCCGGCCCCGGCTCCAAGGTGCAGCTCGGCTACTTCACCAACTGGGGCGTCTACCAGCGCAACTACCACGTGAAGAACATCGTCACGTCCGGTTCGGCGAGCAAGCTCACCCACATCAACTACGCCTTCGGCAACGTCACCGGCGGCAAGTGCCAGATCGGTGACGCCTACGCCGACTACCAGAAGACCTACGACGCGGCGAGCAGCGTCTCCGGCGTCGCCGACACCTGGGACCAGCCCGTCGCCGGTAACTTCAACCAGCTGCGCGAGCTGAAGAAGAAGTACCCGAACATCAAGGTCCTCTGGTCCTTCGGCGGCTGGACCTGGTCCGGCGGCTTCGGCCAGGCCGCGGCCAACCCGGCCGCCTTCGCCGACTCCTGCTACAGCCTGGTCGAGGACCCGCGCTGGGCGGACGTCTTCGACGGCATCGACATCGACTGGGAGTACCCGAACGCCTGCGGCCTGTCCTGCGACACCAGCGGCGCCGCGGCCCTGAAGAACGTCCTCTCCGCACTGCGCGCCAAGTTCGGCGCGAACAACCTGGTCACCGCGGCCGTCACGGCCGACGGCTCGGCGGGCGGCAAGCTGGACCTCGCCGACTACGGCGCGGCCGCCGCGTACGTCGACTGGTACAACGTGATGACCTACGACTTCTTCGGCGCCTGGGACGCCAAGGGCCCGACCGCCCCGCACTCCCCGCTCACCTCCTACAACGGCATCCCGATCGCCGGGTTCAACAGCGACGCCGCGATCCAGAAGTACAAGTCCAAGGGCATCCCGGCCAACAAACTCAACCTCGGCATCGGCTTCTACGGACGCGGCTGGACCGGGGTCACCCAGGACGCCCCCGGCGGCGCCGCCACCGGCCCGGCTCCGGGCACGTACGAACAGGGCATCGAGGACTACAAGATCCTCAAGAACAGCTGCCCGTCCACCGGCACCATCGCGGGCACCGCCTACGCCAAGTGCGGAAGCAACTGGTGGAGCTACGACACCCCGGCGACCATTGCCGGAAAGATGGGCTACGTGAAGAACCAGGGCCTGCGCGGCGCGTTCTTCTGGGAGTTCAGCGGAGACACCAGCAACGGCGAGCTGCTCACCGCGATCGACAGCGGCCTGAGGTAGCGGCCCGGCGCACCACGTACGAAGCCGGGTGACGGGGTCCGCCCCCCGTCACCCGGCTTCTTCATGCCGTACGGCGTTCCTACGCGACGTTCACCCTCCCCCAGACTCCGTCCGGGGGTACCCCCGTTCAACGGGCAAGGAGTTCAGGCCACATTTACCCGTTGGCCGGGAGGCGCGGCCTCCAGCCAGGCGAGGAATCCGGTCAGCGCGTCCTCGCTCATCGCCAGCTCCAGCCGGTCCTCGCGGTGGCGGGCGCCGAGCACGATGGCGTCGGAGAGCAGGGCCAGCTCCTCCTCGCCCTCCGGGGCGCGCCGGGACAGCACCTCGATCGCGGAGCGCTCCAGCACGCGGCGCGGCCGGGGAGAGTACGAGAACACCCGGAACCACTCGATCCGGTCACCGCCGTAGCGCGCGACCCCGTACACCCAGCCCTTGCCGGAGACGTCGGGGGCATCGGAGACACCCCAGCGCACACTGCAGTCGAAGGTGCCGCCGGAACGCTGGATGAGCCGCCGGCGCAGCCCGAACACAAACAGCCCGATCACCACCAGGGCTACGACCAGGCCGCTCACAAGCAGAGCGAGGAGCATCTTCACCGACCTCCTCGCTCATCGAATTCGGAAAACCAAAAACGGACCCGCATCGCCTCAGCCGCGACCCGGTCCGGAAAATTCCGGAACGGGCCGCGGCTGAGGAATCACACTCCTGTGGTGTCGGGGTCAGCGCCCCGTCACCGCGCGCAGCCGGACATCGGCGCGACGCTCGGAGGCGTTGTCGGCCTCCGACTTCGCGCGCTCCAGTGCCCGCTCCGCACGCTCGACGTCAATCTCGTCGGCGAGCTCGGCGATCTCGGCCAGCAGGGACAGCTTGTTGTCCGCGAACGAGATGAAACCGCCGTGCACCGCGGCGACGACAGTGCTGCCGTCACTGGTGCGGATGGTCACCGGGCCCGATTCCAGCACACCGAGAAGCGGCTGGTGACCGGGCATGACGCCGATGTCGCCGGACGTGGTGCGGGCAACAACCAGGGTGGCCTCGCCGGACCAGACACTACGGTCCGCCGCGACCAGCTCGACGTGCAGCTCAGCAGCCAAGGTGGCTCCTCGGGTCACCACCCGGCGGGAAAGCCGGGTGTTGGGTCAAATTCTAATGGGCGTGGGCAGGGGGACGGGACGCACCCGCCCCCCTGCCGTCAATCAGCTGTGCTCACGAGGAGCCCGGCTTCAGGAGACGCCCAGCTCCTTGGCGTTGGCCTTGAGGTCCTCAATGCCACCGCACAGGAAGAACGCCTGCTCGGGGAAGTGGTCGTAGTCACCGTCGCAGATCGCGTTGAACGCGGTGATCGACTCGTCGAGCGGAACGTCCGAACCGTCGACGCCGGTGAACTGCTTGGCGACGTGCGTGTTCTGCGACAGGAAGCGCTCGACACGACGGGCACGGTGGACAACGAGCTTGTCCTCCTCGCCCAGCTCGTCGATACCGAGGATCGCGATGATGTCCTGGAGGTCCTTGTACTTCTGCAGGATCCCCTTGACGCGCATCGCCGTGGCGTAGTGGTCCGCCGCGATGTACCGCGGGTCGAGGATGCGGGACGTCGAGTCCAGCGGGTCCACGGCCGGGTAGATGCCCTTCTCGGAGATCGGACGGGAAAGAACCGTCGTCGCGTCGAGGTGGGCGAAGGTGGTGGCCGGAGCCGGGTCGGTCAGGTCGTCCGCGGGGACGTAGATCGCCTGCATCGAGGTGATCGAGTGACCGCGGGTCGAGGTGATGCGCTCCTGCAGCAGACCCATCTCGTCAGCCAGGTTCGGCTGGTAACCCACGGCGGACGGCATGCGGCCCAGAAGGGTCGACACCTCCGAACCGGCCTGGGTGTAACGGAAGATGTTGTCGATGAAGAAGAGCACGTCCTGCTTCTGCACATCGCGGAAGTACTCCGCCATGGTCAGACCGGCCAGCGCGACGCGCAGACGGGTGCCCGGGGGCTCGTCCATCTGGCCGAAGACGAGCGCCGTCTTGTCGATGACGCCGGAGTCGGCCATTTCCTCGATGAGGTCGTTGCCCTCACGGGTACGCTCACCGACGCCCGCGAAGACCGACACACCGTCGTGGTTGTTGGCGACGCGGTAGATCATTTCCTGGATCAGAACGGTCTTGCCGACACCGGCACCACCGAACAGACCGATCTTTCCACCCTTGACGTACGGGGTGAGAAGGTCGATGACCTTGACGCCGGTCTCGAACATCTCCGTCTTCGACTCGAGCTCGTCGAAGCGCGGGGCCTTGCGGTGGATCGGCCAGCGCTCGGTGACCTCGGCGTTCGCCTCGGGGTAGTTCAGCACCTCGCCCAGGGTGTTGAACACCTTGCCCTTGGTGAAGTCACCGACGGGGACGGTGATGCCCTCGCCCGTGTCGGTCACCGCGGCCTGGCGGACCAGACCGTCGGTGGGCTGCATCGAGATGGTGCGGACCACGCCGTCACCCAGGTGCTGGGCGACCTCGAGGGTCAGCGTCTTGAGCTTGCCGTCCTCGGCCGGGTCGGCGACCTGGACCTTGAGGGCGTTGTAGATCTCGGGCATCGCGTCGACGGGGAACTCCACGTCGACGACCGGGCCGATGACCCGGGCGACGCGGCCCGTGGCGGCGGCCGTCTCAACAGTGGTCGTCATTACTTGTCACTCCCCGCGGTCGCGTCTGCCATGGCGCTGGCGCCACCGACGATCTCGCTGATTTCCTGGGTGATTTCGGCCTGGCGGGCCGCGTTGGCAAGCCGGGAGAGGCTCTTGATGAGATCCCCGGCGTTGTCGGTCGCCGACTTCATCGCGCGGCGGCGGGCGGCGTGCTCGGAAGCGGCCGACTGCAGCAGTGCGTTGTAGATGCGGCTCTCGACGTAGCGCGGCAGCAGGGCGTCGAGGACGTCCTCCGCCGACGGCTCGAAGTCGAACAGCGGAAGGATCTCGCCCTTCGCACCGTCCTCTTCCTGAACCTTGTCGAGGCTGAGCGGCAGCATCCGGCCGTCCACCGCGTTCTGCGTCATCATCGACACGAATTCCGTGTAGACGATGTGCAGCTCGTCGACGCCGCCCTCGGCCGTTTCCGTCTGGATGGCCTCGATCAGCGGCGCCGCGACGCGCTTGGCGTCGGCGTAGGCCGGGCTGTCGGTGAAGCCCGTCCACGACTCCGCGACCTTGCGCTCGCGGAAGCCGAAGTAGGCCACACCCTTACGGCCGACGATGTAGGTGTCGACCTCCTTGCCCTCGCCGCGCAGCCGCTCGGTGAGCCGCTCCGCCTGCTTGAGGGCGTTCGAGGAGTAGCCGCCGGCCAGACCGCGGTCGCTCGTGATGAGCACGATCGCGGCACGGGTCGGCGCCTCGACCTCGGTGGTCAGGGCGTGCTTGGTGTTCGAGCCGGTCGCCACCGCGGTCACCGCACGGGTGAGCTCGGTGGCGTACGGCATCGATGCCGCCACCTTGCGCTGCGCCTTGACGATGCGCGAGGCGGCGATCATCTCCATCGCCTTGGTGATCTTCTTGGTCGCCGTGACGGCACGGATGCGACGCTTGTAGACCCGGAGCTGCGCTCCCATGAGTCAGGTCCCTTCCGTCGTCACTTGGAGACGTTGACGGCCGGTGCGTCCTCGCCCAGCAGCTGGCCGTCCGAGGTCTCGAACTGCCGCTTGAAGTTGGCGATGGCGTCACCGATCGAGGTGAGGGTGTCGTCCGACATCTTGGCGCCCTCGGCGATGGAGGTGAGGAGGTCCTTGCGCTCGCGGCGCAGGTGCTCCAGCAGCTCCGACTCGAAGCGACGGATGTCGTTGACCGGGACGTCGTCCATCTTGCCGGTGGTGCCGGCCCAGACGGAGACGACCTGCTCCTCGACGGGCATCGGCTGGTACTGGCCCTGCTTCAGCAGCTCGACCAGGCGCTTGCCGCGCTCCAGCGAAGCCTTCGAGGCGGCGTCCAGGTCGGAACCGAAGGCGGCGAACGCCTCCAGCTCGCGGTACTGGGCGAGGTCCAGACGCAGACGGCCGGACACCTGGCGCATGGCCTTGTGCTGGGCGCTGCCACCGACGCGGGAGACCGAGATACCGACGTTCAGCGCCGGGCGCTGGCCCGCGTTGAACAGGTCGGACTCCAGGAAGCACTGACCGTCGGTGATGGAGATGACGTTGGTCGGGATGAACGCCGACACGTCGTTCGCCTTGGTCTCGACGATCGGCAGACCGGTCATCGAACCGGCGCCCATCTCGTCGGAGAGCTTCGCGCAGCGCTCGAGCAGACGCGAGTGCAAGTAGAAGACGTCACCCGGGTAGGCCTCACGGCCCGGCGGGCGGCGCAGCAGCAGCGACACGGCGCGGTAGGCGTCGGCCTGCTTCGACAGGTCGTCGAAGATGATCAGGACGTGCTTGCCGGCGTACATCCAGTGCTGGCCGATGGCGGAACCGGTGTACGGCGCCAGGTACTTGAAGCCGGCCGGGTCGGACGCCGGGGCGGCGACGATCGTCGTGTACTCGAGCGCGCCGGCCTCTTCCAGGGCGCCGCGAACGGACGCGATGGTCGAGCCCTTCTGGCCGATGGCGACGTAGATGCAGCGGACCTGCTTGTTCACGTCGCCCGAGCGCCAGTTGTCGCGCTGGTTGATGATCGTGTCGACGGCAAGAGCGGTCTTGCCGGTCTGACGGTCACCGATGACCAGCTGACGCTGGCCACGGCCGATCGGCACCATCGCGTCGATGGCCTTGTAGCCGGTCTGCATCGGCTCGTGGACCGACTTGCGGACCATGACGCCGGGGGCCTGCAGCTCGAGGGCGCGGCGGCCCTCGGTCGCGATCTCGCCGAGGCCGTCGATCGGGTTGCCGAGCGGGTCGACAACGCGGCCGAGGTAACCCTCGCCGACGCCGACGGAGAGCACCTCACCGGTGCGCTGCACCGGCTGGCCCTCCTCGATACCGCTGAACTCGCCGAGGACGACCGCACCGATCTCGCGCTCGTCGAGGTTCAGGGCGAGACCGAGGGTCCCGTCCTCGAACTTCAGCAGTTCGTTCGCCATGGCGGAGGGCAGGCCCTCCACCTTCGCGATGCCGTCGCCGGCAACGCTGACCGTTCCGACCTCCTCGCGCGAGGCCGCGTCCGGCTGGTACGACTGGACAAAGTTCTCCAGTGCGTCCCGGATCTCCTCCGGCCGGATCGTGAGCTCCGCCATCTGGGTTCCCTGCTCTCCTTGTTGGGCCTGAAGCTTCTTAGGGGTCTGGGGGCGACCCCCAGGAATCTTCTGCAAGTTCTGCACGGCCCAACCGGGCCGCTAGGACTACATCGTTCTTTTGGTCGGCTGGTCAGCCGGCCATGCGGCGGGACGCCTCGCTGAGGCGGTCCGCGATGGTGCCGTCGATGACCTCGTCGCCGACCCGCACCACGATCCCGCCGAGGACCGTCGGGTCCACGTCGAGGTTCAGGTGCATCTCGCGGCCGTACAGCTTGGCCAGCACCGCGCCGAGACGCTGCTTCTGCACGTCGCTGAGCGGAACCGCCGTGGTCACCGTGGCGACCCTGCGGTTGCGGCGCCCGGCGGCGAGCGTGGAAAGGGACTCGAGTCCCGCTTCCAGGCTACGTCCACGCGGGTGCGTGACAAGTCGCTCGACCAGGCGCTCGGTGACGGCGTTCGCCTTGCCACCGAGCAGGGTGTGGAGCAGCTGCTTCTTGGCGGCGGCGGTGGCCGACCGGTCGGTCAGCGCGGCGCGCAGCTCGGTGCTCGAGGACACGATCCGGCCGAACCGGAACAGCTCGTCCTCGACGTCGTCGAGCCCGCCCGCCTGCTGGGCGCCGGTGAGGTCGGCGGTGTCCGCCAGCTCCTCGAGGGCGTCCACCAGGTCACGCGACCGCGACCAGCGGGACCGGACCATGCCGGACAGCAGGTCGAGGGTTTCCCCTCCCACCTGGCCGCCCAGCAGACGGCCGGCCAGCTCGGCCTTGGCCTCGCCGGACTGCGCCGGGTCCGTGATGACCCGACGCAGCGAGACCTCGCGGTCGAGCAGCACGGTGACGGCAGCCAGCTCACCGGCGAGCTTCGTCGCGTCGACGGACGTGTTGTCCGTCAGCGCGTCGAGACGCTCGCGCGCGGCGGCCAGTGCCTCGCGGCTCGATCCGCTCATCGGGCCGCCTCGGCCTTCTCCTCGAGCTCGCTGAGGAAACGGTCGATCGTGCGGCTCTGCCGGGCGTGGTCCTCGAGGGACTCGCCGACGAGCTTGCCGGCCAGGTCGGTGGCGAGCTTGCCCACGTCCTGACGCAGCGCCTGAGACGCGGCCTTGCGGTCGGCCTCGATCTGGGCGTGACCGGCAGCGATGATCTCCTCACGCTGCCGCTGGCCTTCTGCGCGCAGTTCTTCCTTGAGCGCAGTGCCCTGCTCCAGCGCGTCCTGGCGCAGACGCGCGGCCTCGTGCCGGGCTTCGGCGAGCTGGGCCTTGTACTGCTCCAGCACGCTCTGAGCCTCGCTCTGAGCGGCCTCAGCCTTCTCGATACCGCCCTCGATCGCCTCGCGACGCTCTTCCAGAACCTTGTTGATGGTCGGGAGGAGCTTCTTCCAGAAGAAGAAGAAGACGATGGCGAAGGCGATGGCGCCGATCAGCAGCTCGGGGCCGGCGGGAACGAGCGGGTTCTGCTCTTCCTCGGCCGCCAGCTGAACCAGGTTGGCGATCACATCAGTGCCTTTCGTCGACAGTGGTCAGTAAGAAGTGATTACTTACCGAACACGAACGGCATAACGATGCCGATGAGAGCGAGCGCCTCACAGAAGGCGAAGCCGAGGATCTGGTTGGCGCGGATCAGGCCGGCAGCCTCGGGCTGACGGGCGAGAGCCTGCGTGCCGTTACCGAAGATGATGCCGACGCCGACGCCGGGGCCGATGGCCGCGAGGCCGTAGCCGATGGAGCCGACGGAGCCGTGGACACCAGCTTCAGCAGCAAGGTTCTGGAGAGCGGACATGCCGGTTCTTCCTTCTCTTTCACGGACCGATGGGGGTTGGCCATCGGGCGACTTGGGGTAATGCGGGGGCGGCGGGATTGCCTCAGTGCTGCTCGGCGAGAGCGCCCTGAATGTACGAGCAGGCCAGCAGTACGAAGACGTACGCCTGGACGGCCTGCACGAAAAGCTCAAAGAGGATCATGACGACGGTCATGACGAAGGAGACTCCGGCAGCCGGAATCATGAAGCTGCCCATCAGGTACCAGGAGGCGACCGTGAACATGACCAGCATCAGGTGGCCCGCGAACATGTTCGCGAACAGTCGGACGGCGTGGGTGAACGGCCGGACCAGAAGGTTCGAGAAGAACTCGATGACCATCACGAGCGGCAGGACCCCGCCGAGCGACTTGTCGTAGCCCGTCACGTTCTTCCAGAAGCCGACGAAGCCGTGCTTCTTGAAGGTCAGCGAGACCCAGACGACGTACACGATCGCCGCGAGGACCATCGGGAAGGCGATGACCGACGACACCGGGAACTGCGCGAGCGGAATCACGGACCAGATGTTCATGATCCAGATGAAGAAGAACAGCGAGACCATGAGGGGGACGTACTTCTCGCCCTCACGCTTGCCGAGCGTCTCGTAGACGATGCCGCGGCGGACGAAGTCGTAACCCGCCTCACCGATCATCTGAAGCTTCCCGGGCACGACCTTCGCCTTGCCGAACGCCGCCCAGAAGAAGGCGACGACGATCAGGGAGGTGATCAGCGCAAGCAGCATCACCTTGTTGAACTCATACCCGCCGACCGTGAAGAGCGGCTTGAAGAGGAAGGAGTTCAGGCCCGGAGCGGGAAAGCCACAGCCGTTGTCAGACAGGATGCGGCAGCTCCAGTCAAAGGCGAGCTGGTTCTGTTCAGCACTCACCGCGGGCTCCTTCAGCGTGGCGCATAGGTACGGCAACCTCGTTGTGTCGGCGCGGCGGACAGCCGCGGTTCGGCACGGGACTGGTCATACGGATGTGGGGGCGGCAGCTTGCAGGCATTGAGCCTCGCGATTGAGCAGGCGTCAGCTCAGATGTCTGCGCCCGCGATGCCGCAGTTGGCACCGGACGATAGCAGGATCTCGAACGAGCACTTATTCCGCCCCTACCGTTCACGACGAGGACCCCGTGTTTTCGGGCTTCTCACCCTTGCCGCCCTTGGGGGCTTCGGGCTCGACGTAAAGGATCTTGGCCTTCATGTGTGCGCGGGCCTGCGCACCGATCCAAGCGAGGGTCGCCGCGACGATGGTTGCCGCGAATGCCTTGGGATGGAACAGCGTCGTGTCCTTGAACACGGCGACGAAGACGAAGAGCAGCAGGATCTGGGTCGTGAAGAGCATCAGACCCATTGCCTGGAACAGATAGGGAAACGACCGCGCCGTGCGTTGCAGCACGAGCACGCCGATGCCCATGAAGACGATCACCACCAACGTGGCGACGACGGCGCCGAGGGCTCCCTTGCCGCCCGCGACGACACCGCTGACGACAGCGGCGATCGCGCCGACGGCAGCAGTGGGTACGGCGGTATGCAGAAGGGATCGGGCGTCATCAGACCGCATGGCGCATGGCTCCGCGTGGTGGTGGGGGTTTTCGGGACTCGTGCAGGACGAGCGTAAGCCCGGTCCGAGAGAGAGCCTCGGGCCAATGGACCGTCGCACTACGGTCCTTCGGCTCTGTCGCCGGGTTTAGTGAACGGTATCACAAACTATTTGATGAGAGCTTTACCTGTGAGGTGTGCTCACTGTCACACATGAGAGCTAACCCGCCCGTGTGTGCACGACAGCCAACTGTTCTGTCTGATATAGGGCGTTCGGTCCGGTTACCGGAACCGCGAACGAGGGCCTACGGCGGTCGCGCCGTTGACGCCGGAGACCCCGGCCACGGCCTTCGGCGCCGCTTCCCGGGCCGGCTCGGGCTCTTCGCCCGAGGTGTCCAGGGCGGCCGCCTCCGCCGCGGCCTCGGCCGCGCGCTCGGAGCGCCGGTAGCGGGGCGGGACCAGTCCCTCCGCCCACCGCGGGGCGCGCGGCGTGAACCGCGGCAGCAGGAGCAGTACGAGCCCCACCGCGCTCAGCGCGACGATCATCAGCACGATCCACATCGAGGCGGAGTTCACCGAATACGCCACGGCCCCGAAGGCGATCAGCGCCGACCAGAAGTACATGATCAGGACGGCCCGGCTGTGCGAATGCCCGATCTCCAGCAGCCGGTGGTGCAGGTGCCCGCGGTCCGCCGAGAACGGCGACTGGCCGTTCCAGGTGCGCCGGACGATGGCCAGCACCAGGTCCGCCACCGGGATGGCGATGATCGTCAGCGGCAGCACCAGCGGGATGAAGACGGGCACCATCGCGTGCGTCGCGTTGCGCTCACCACCGGCGAACAGGGCCAGCGCGTCCGGGTCGACCTGACCGGCGATGGAGATGGCGGAGGCGGCGAGCACGAGACCGATCAGCATCGAACCGGAGTCGCCCATGAAGATGCGCGCCGGGTGCATGTTGTGCGGCAGGAAGCCGACGCACATGCCCATCAGGATCGCGGCGAACAGGGTCGCGGGCGCGGCCGCCTCGATCGCGTAGCCGTACCAGATCCGGTAGGAGTACATGAAGAACGCGGCGGAGGCGATGCAGACCAGCCCGGCGGCGAGACCGTCGAGGCCGTCGACGAAGTTCACCGCGTTGATGGTGATGACGACGAGCGCGACGGTGAGCAGATTGCCCTGCCACTGGGTGAGCGAGACCGTGCCGATGCCGGGGACCGGGATGAACAGGATCGTCAGGCCCTGCATGACCATCACGCCCGCGGAGATCATCTGCGCGCCGAGCTTGATCAGGGCGTCGATCTCGAACTTGTCGTCGAGGACGCCGATCAGCCAGATCAGCGCCGCTCCGGAGAGCAGGGCCCGTGGTTCGTTGGACCGCTCGAAGACGCCGTTGAGGTTCGGCAGGTGATCGGCGACGAGCAGGCCGGCGCACAGTCCGCCGAACATCGCGATGCCGCCGAGCCGCGGAGTGGGCTCGCGGTGCACGTCGCGCGCGCGGATCTGCGGCATCGCCCCGGCCGCGATCGCGAACTTCCGTACCGGCCCGGTGAGCAGGTACGTCACCGCCACCGTGACGCAGAGCGTCAGCAGATATTCACGCACGGGCTGCCCCAGATGTATCGCCGGCCATCTCAGCCCCACACATTAGCCGCGATGTCCCCATGAGAGAGGACGCGAGGAGACCCCGAACCGGTTGCACTACCCCCTGCTTGCGGCGGTTACTCCCCGTACGGGGGAAATCCCAGGGCCAGTTCGGCGACGTCGGCCCTGATCCGGGAGGTGTCCCCGCCGGTCACGGCCGCCGTGAACAGGGTGGCGATCCTTGTCATCTCCGCCGCTCCCATGCCCTGGGTGGTCACGGCCGCGGTGCCCAGGCGCAGGCCGCGCTGGTCTCCGTACGGCAGGGCGCAGGTGTCCAGCACCATGCCCGCGGCGGCCAGGCGGCCCCGGGCGGCGGGGCCGTCGATGCCGAGGGGGGCCGGGTCCGCGGTGATCAGGTGGGTGTCGGTGCCTCCGGTGGTGATCGCGAGGCCGCGGGTGCGGAGGCCTTCGGCCAGGGTGCGCGCGTTGGCGACGACCCGGTGGGCGTAGGTGGTGAAGGCCGGGGTCGCGGCCTCGCCGAAGGCGACGGCCTTGGCGGCGATGGTGTGCATCTGGGCGCCGCCCTGGGTGAAGGGGAAGACGGCGCGGTCGATCCGCTCGGCGAACTCGGCACCGCACAGGATCATTCCGCCGCGGGGGCCGCGCAGCACCTTGTGCGTGGTGGCGCAGACGACGTCCGCGTACGGGACCGGGCTCGGGGCGGCGCCGCCGGCGACGAGCCCGATGGGGTGGGCCGCGTCCGCGATCAGGAACGCGCCGACCTCGTCGGCGATCTCGCGGAAGGCCGAGTACTCGGGGTGGCGGGGGTAGGAGATCGAGCCGCAGACGATCGCCTGGGGGCGGTGGGTGCGGGCCAGCTCCTGGACCCGGAGGTAGTCGATGAGGCCGGTCGCGGCGTCGACGCCGTAGCCGACGAAGTCGAACCAGCGGCCGGAGATGTTCGCCGGTGAACCGTGGGTGAGGTGGCCGCCGTACGGGAGTCCCATGGCCAGGACCGTGTCGCCGGGGCGCAGCAGCGCGGCGTAGGCGGCCAGGACGGCGGCGGAGCCGGAGTGCGGCTGGACGTTGGCGTGCTCGGCCCCGAACAGGGCCCTGGCGCGCTCCACGGCGATCCGCTCGGCCTGGTCGGCGTACTCGCAGCCGCCGTGGTGGCGGGCGCCGGGGTAGCCCTCGGCGTACTTGTTCGCGAGGGCGGAGCCGAGGGCCGTGAGGACGGCGGCGGAGGTGAAGTTCTCGGCGGCGATCAGCTGCAGGCTGTCGGCCTGACGGCGCGCCTCCCCGGCGAGGACGTCGGCCATCTGCGGATCCTGGCGGCGCAGGGTGTCCGTCGGCTGGGTGATGACGCTCATGGCGCGACTCCGACGCGGTGGATGGACCGGGTACCGCCACTCTAGGCCCGCGAACCCCATCCCGCCTTTCCTGCCCGTGGGGCGTGGGGGCCGCGCGGCCCCGCCACGGCGCGCGCCTACCTCAGCCTCCGCCGCCGCCTCAACCGCCGGACGGACCGCCCTCGCCTCCGGCGCCGCCTCAACCTTCGGGGGCCACCCTCGCCTCCGGCGGCGCCTCAACCCTTCGCGGGGCCACCCTCGCCTCCGGCGGCGCCTCAAACGCCGGCGGGGCTGATTTCGCCCCAGCCAAACACCGTCCCAACCCGGGGCGCGGCCCCGGCAACCGCCGCCCGGGCCAACGGTTCGCCTCCGGCGGCGCCTCAAACGCCGGCGGGGCTGATTTCGCCTCCGCCCCGCTCAACGCCCACTGGCGACCCAGCCCGACCCCGCACCCCACGCCCGCGGACGCAAAGGGGCCCAGCCACACCGAGCCCGCCCGGCGATTGAGGGCCCGCCGGAGGCGACACCGGCCCGCACGGCGCGGCAAAGCTCGGGCTCGCGCGAATCAAGCCCGCCCGGCGATTGAGGGCCGCCGGAGGCGATGGCGGCCGCACGGCGCCGCAGGGACCGGGGCTCGAGCGCATCCAGCCTGCCCGGCGATTGAGGGCTCGGCGAAGGCAGTGGCCTGGCCGTGCAGTGGTTCGGGGGGCAGGGGCCGCGGCAGGGGCGGCGGCGGGCGCCGGGGGTGGGGCAGCCCGGGGTGGGGGTCAGTGGCGGTCGTTGACGCCCGTCAGGGCGGTGACCACCGGGTCCAGCGCCTGCTGGATCTCGTCCCCGATCGAGCGGAAGAACGTGATCGGGGCGCCGTACGGGTCGTACACCTCGTCCGCGTCGGGCGAGGGAGCCAACAGCCACCCCCGCAGCGCCGCGGCAGCCCGCACCAGCGCCCGCGCCCGCTCCGCCATCCCGTCGTCGATCGGCGGCAGCGTGGCCGGGTCTATCGCCCGGACCAGCCGGGTGAACTCCTTGAGCGTGAACGTACGCAGCCCGGCAGAGTGCCCCATCGAGATGACCTGGGCCCGGTGGTCGCGCGTAGCGGTCAGCACCAGGTCGGCGCGTATGACGTGCTCGTCGAGCAGCTCCCGCCCGATGAACCCGCTCGCGTCGGCCCCGAAGTCCGCGAGGACCTCCGCCGCGTTCGCCTCCATGGGCGCACCCTCGTGGCCCCAGGTCCCGGCGCTCTCGACGATCAGCCCGCCGTCGGGCGTCCCGCCCAGCCGGTGGGTCAGGGCATGGCGCGTCAGCCGCTCGGTGATCGGCGAGCGGCACACGTTCCCGGTGCTGACGTGGAGTATGCGGAAGGCGTCCCCCCCGGCCCTTGCTATGCCACGCCCCTCAGGGCTCACGGGGCCACCTCGAGGTCGGGTACGACCTCGCGCAGCTGGTCCGCGGTCAGTGCCCCCTCGCGCAGGAGGACGGGAACCTTCCCGGTGACATCGACGATCGACGACGGCTGGATACCGGGCGTGGGCCCGCCGTCCAGGTACACGGACACGGAGTCCCCGAGCATCTCGCGCGCGGCGTCGCAGTCCTCCGGAGCCGGGTGACCGGTCAGGTTCGCCGAGGACACGGCCATCGGGCCGACCTCGGTCAGCAGCTCGATCGCGACGGGGTGCAGCGGCATGCGCACGGCCACCGTGCCGCGGGTCTCGCCGAGGTCCCAGGCCAGCGACGGCTGGTGCTTGGCCACCAGGGTCAGCGCGCCGGGCCAGAAGGCGTCGACCAGCTCCCAGGCCTGCTCGGTGAAGTCCGTGACCAGGCCGTGCAGGGTGTTCGGCGAGCCGATGAGCACGGGCGTGGGCATGTTGCGGCCCCGGCCCTTGGCGGCCAGCAGGTCGCCGACGGCCTCCGCGCTGAAGGCGTCCGCGCCGATCCCGTAGAGCGTGTCCGTAGGCAGCACGACGAGCTCGCCGCGACGCACGGCGGATGCGGCTTCACGCAGGCCCGTCTTACGGTCCGTCGCGTCGTTGCAGTCGTATCGCCGGGCCATCAGCGGGCCTCCTCGTGCGGGGTGATCGTGGCGGGGGTGTGCACAGGGCGGGGCGCGCTCGTCACGGCATGGCCTTGCGGGCGGTGGCGAAGCGCGGCCGGTTGTTCAGGTCGGGGTGGTCGGCGGCGTCGGCCCAGCCCCGCTCCTCGGCGAAGATCCACGGGACCTGGCCGCCCTGGGTGTCGGCGTGCTCGATGACGACGATGCCGCCGGGGCGCAGCAGCCGGTGTGCGGTGCGTTCGATGCCGCGGATGGTGTCGAGGCCGTCCTCGCCGGAGAAGAGCGCCATCTCCGGGTCGTGGTCGCGGGCCTCGGGGGCGACGTACTCCCACTCGGTGAGCGGGATGTACGGCGGGTTGGAGATCACCAGGTCGACCTGGCCGTCCAGCTCCGGCAGCGCGCTGAGCGCGTCGCCCTGGTGGACGGTGACCCGCGAGCCGTCGGCGTTCTTGCGGGTCCACTGCAGGGCGTCCTCGGACAGCTCCACCGCGTGCACGCGCGAGCGCGGCACCTCCTGCGCCATGGCGAGCGCGATGGCGCCCGAGCCGGTGCAGAGGTCCACGATCAGCGGTTCGACGACGTCCATCGCCCGTACGGCCTGTATGGCCCAGTCCACGACGGACTCGGTCTCCGGGCGCGGTACGAAGACGCCCGGCCCGACCTGGAGCTCCAGGTAGCGGAAGAAGGCGCGTCCGGTGATGTGCTGCAGGGGCTCACGGGCCTCGCGGCGGGCGATGGTCTCCCAGTAGCGGGCGTCGAAGTCCGCGTCCTTGACCAGGTGCAGTTCCCCCCGCTTGACGCCGTGCACGAAGGCCGCGAGTTCCTCGGCGTCGAAGCGCGGCGAGGGTACGCCTGCGCCGGCCAGCCGCTGAGTGGCCTGGGCCACCTCGGCAAGCAGCAAACTGCGCGGGCCTGGGGGTCGCCCCCCAGATGGTGGCTGCACGCTGGTCCTCCGGGCTGCTGTCGTACGGGCGGGTCGGTCGGAAGGGGTTACTGCGCGGCCGCGAGCTTGGCGGCGGAGTCGGTGTCGACGCAGGCCTGGATGACGGAGTCGAGGTCGCCGTCGAGCACCTGGTCCAAGTTGTACGCCTTGAAGCCGGTCCGGTGGTCCGAGATCCGGTTTTCCGGGAAGTTGTACGTACGGATCTTCTCGGACCGGTCCACGGTGCGCACCTGGCTGCGGCGCACGTCGGAGGCCTCCTGCTCGGCGGCCTCCTGCGCGGCGGCCAGCAGCCGCGAGCGCAGGATGCGCATGGCCTGCTCCTTGTTCTGGAGCTGGCTCTTCTCGTTCTGGCAGGACGCCACGACACCGGTCGGCACGTGCGTGATGCGCACGGCGGAGTCGGTGGTGTTGACGGACTGGCCGCCGGGGCCCGACGAGCGGTACACGTCGATGCGCAGGTCGTTCATGTTGATCTCGACCTCGACCTCCTCGGCCTCCGGGGTGACGAGCACGCCCGCGGCGGAGGTGTGGATGCGGCCCTGGGACTCGGTGGCCGGCACGCGCTGTACGCGGTGCACGCCGCCCTCGTACTTCAGGCGGGCCCAGACGCCCTGGCCGGGCTCGGTCGCGCCGTTGCCGCCCTTGGTGCGCACGGAGACCTGGACGTCCTTGTAGCCGCCGAGCTCGGACTCGGTGGCGTCGATGATCTCGGTCTTCCAGCCCACGCGCTCCGCGTAGCGCAGGTACATGCGCAGCAGGTCGCCGGCGAACAGGGCCGACTCGTCGCCGCCCGCGCCCGCCTTGACCTCGAGGAGCACGTCCTTGTCGTCGCTGGGGTCGCGGGGAACGAGCAGCAGGCGGAGCTTTTCGGTCAGCTCGACGCGCTGGGCGCTCAGTTCCTTGACCTCGGCGGCGAAGTCGGGGTCATCGGCGGCGTACTCCTTGGCCGTCTCGATGTCCTCGCCCGTCTGCTTCCACGCCCGGTAGGTGGCCACGATCGGCGTCAGCTCCGCGTAGCGCTTGTTGAGCTTGCGCGCGTTGGCCTGATCGGAGTGGACCGACGGGTCGGCGAGCTTCTTCTCAAGATCGGCGTGCTCGCCGATCAGGTCCTCGACCGCCTCGAACATCGGGGGCTCCTGGGGTGAAAAGTACGAACGGGCTGCGGGAAGGGCTGTGGCACCCGCGAAGGGGCCAGGACGACAAAGGCGCCGGTCCGGCCGCCCCCGAGTGGACTGGGGGCGGCCGTAGACCGGCGCCTTGGGCTCGCTACTTGGAGCCGGCAGCCTTGCCGAAGCGGGCCTCGAAGCGGGCCACGCGGCCACCGGTGTCGAGGATCTTCTGCTTGCCCGTGTAGAACGGGTGGCACTCGGAGCAGACCTCGGCTCGGATGGAGCCCTCGGTCAGGGTGCTACGGGTGGTGAACGACGCGCCACAGGTGCAGCTGACCTGGGTCTCGACGTACTGGGGGTGGATGTCGCTCTTCAAGGTGTCTCCTAGATCGGGAGGGCGCCGGGTCGCAGGGGCCGAATTGCGCGCTGCGTGAACCGGGGCCGACGGACCAGTCTGCCAGGACCGGGCCGCCTGTCAAAATTCAGGACGCCTCACATAACGGGGAGGGGGCCCCGGGTATTCCTACTGGACGATCGAACCCGCCCCGCTCTTGTCGTTCGCGGAGTTCTGCGTGGCTTCGGCGGGTATCGGCTGGTCGCCGCGCAGGGCGTCCCAGACGAGCTTGGACTCGTGCTCCAGGGGTATGACGCGGTCCTTGTCCTTGGGGTAGTCCATCACCGGCAGGGTGACCATGTGCATGTTCTCGGCCCCGAGGCCCTGGAGACCGGCGGCGAAGCCCATGAGGGACTTCACGTCGCCGAGGCCCTTGTCGGTGGTGATCGCCTTGGTGGCGGTGTCCGCGACGGCCAGGAGCCGCTTGGGGTTGTCGAACACCCCGATGCTCTTGACCTGCTTGATCAGTGCCTTGATGAAGGCCTGCTGGAGCTGTATTCGGCCGAGGTCGCTGCCGACGCCGACGCTCTTGCGGGTCCGGACCAGGCCGAGGGCCTGTTCGCCGTTGAGCTTGTGGGTGCCGGCCGGGAGGTCGAGGTGGCTGCCCTTGTCGTCCTTGATCGGCTTGTTGGTGGTCACCGGGACGCCACCCAGACTGTCGACGATCTTCTTGAAGCCCGTGAAGTCGACCTCGATGTAGTGGTCCATGCGGATCCCCGACATCTTCTCGACGGTCTTGACCGCGCAGCTCGCCCCACCGACGGTGTAGGCCTCGTTGAACTGCTCGAAGGTCGCCTTCGCCGTCTTGCCGTCGCTCGTCGTGCAGGCGGGCCGGTTGATCATGGTGTCGCGCGGGATCGAGACGACGCTGGCCTGCTTGTGGCCGTCGTACAGGTGGACGACCATCGCGGTGTCGGAGCGCGCCGAGCCGCCGTCGTCGGCGCCGTACTGGGCGTTGGCGCCGCCGCGCGAGTCGGAACCGAGGACGAGGATGTCCATCGAGCCGTTGTCGACGTTCTGCGGGCGGTCCTTGCCGAGCGCGGCGTCGATGTCCACGCTCTTCAGGTTCCCGTTGAACTTGACGTAGTAGTAGCCCAGGCCCGCCCCGCCGAGCACCAGCACGCCCGCCGCGGTCCAGGCGGTGACCCGCAGGGCCTTGCGGCCGCTGGTGGGCGGTTTGCGGCGGCTGGGCCTCACGGCACGCCTGCGGCTGGCTCTGCTGTCCTGGCTCATGCTCTCCTCAGTCCCGGTGTACCGGCGGCCCGGTCCGGACGCCTCCCGCTCCCCGTGTCCTCAGTGTCAGACGGCGGAGCGGATCTCAGGGTTCCACGCGAACGTGACCATTCAGTGATGAACGTCCATACGATGTTCGTCAATGAACGACCTGTGACGAAGCGGCTACCCGGCGTTCCCCGCGCAGGCCCGCCCGGGTGCGCGCGGGGCCCCCTGTGGCGAACATCGCAGGGGCGGGAACGCCGCCGCCCCCGCCGGAGGACCGGCGGGGGCGGCGTCGTCGTCGCTGGTGCGGCGGCGCGGAGATCAGTCGTCGTTCTTGCCCGACGGCGTGGTCTTCGCGATCTGCATCAGGAACTCGGCGTTCGACTTCGTCTGCTTCATCTTGTCGAGCAGCAGCTCGATCGCCTGCTGCGAGTCGAGCGCGTGCAGCACCCGGCGCAGCTTCCAGACGATCGCGAGTTCCTCGCTGTTGAGGAGGATCTCCTCCTTGCGGGTACCCGAGGGGTCGACGTCGACGGCGGGGAAGATGCGCTTGTCCGCGAGCTTGCGGTCGAGCTTCAGCTCCATGTTGCCGGTGCCCTTGAACTCCTCGAAGATCACCTCGTCCATGCGCGAGCCGGTGTCGACCAGCGCGGTGGCCAGGATGGTCAGCGAGCCGCCGTCCTCGATGTTGCGCGCGGCACCGAAGAAGCGCTTCGGCGGGTACAGCGCGGTCGAGTCGACACCACCGGACAGGATGCGGCCGGAGGCCGGGGCGGCGAGGTTGTACGCGCGTCCCAGACGGGTGATCGAGTCCAGCAGGACGACCACGTCGTGACCCAGCTCGACGAGACGCTTGGCGCGCTCGATGGCCAGCTCGGCGACGGTGGTGTGGTCCTCGGCCGGGCGGTCGAAGGTCGAGGAGATGACCTCGCCCTTGACCGACCGCTGCATGTCGGTGACCTCTTCCGGACGCTCGTCGACCAGGACGACCATCAGGTGGCACTCGGGGTTGTTCGTGGTGATCGCGTTGGCGATCGCCTGCATGATCATGGTCTTACCGGTCTTCGGCGGAGCCACGATCAGGCCTCGCTGGCCCTTGCCGATCGGCGACACGAGGTCGATGATGCGGGTCGTCAGCACGCCCGGGTCGGTCTCCAGACGGAGCCGGTCCTGGGGGTACAGCGGGGTCAGCTTCTGGAACTCGGGGCGGCCGCGGCCGGATTCGGGCGCCATGCCGTTCACCGAGTCGAGGCGCACGAGCGCGTTGAACTTCTCGCGGCGCTCGCCGTCCTTGGGCTGGCGCACGGCACCGGTGACGTGGTCACCCTTGCGCAGGCCGCTCTTGCGGACCTGGGCGAGGGAGACGTACACGTCGTTCGGGCCGGGCAGGTAGCCCGAGGTCCGGATGAACGCGTAGTTGTCGAGGATGTCGAGGATGCCCGCGACGGGGATCAGCACGTCGTCGTCGGCGACCTGCGGCTCGTTCGGGGTGAACTCGTCGCGGCCGCGACGGCCACGGCGATCGCGGTAGCGGCCACGACGGCCACGGCGGCCGTCCTCGTCGAAGTCGTCCTGCGGACCGTTGTCCTGCTGGCGGTCCTGACGGCCCTGGCTCTGGCCCTGGCCGCCCTGCTGCTGGCCCTGACCCTGGCCACGGCCCTGACGGCCGCCCTGGCGGTCCTGACGGTCCTGGCGCTCGCCGCGGTCGGCGCGCTCGGCGCCGCCCTGCTGCTGGCCCTGGCCGCCCTGCTGCTGCCCCTGGCCCTGGCCCTGCTGGCCCTGACCCTGGTTCTGGCCCTGGTCGTCGCCCTTGGCGCGGTCACGGCGGTCGCGCTGGCGCTCCGTACGGTCGCCCCGCTCGGCGCGGTCGCCACGGTCGCGGCGGTCCCGGCGGGTGCGGCCCTCGGCGGCGTCCTGACCGGAGACGGCGGTGGCCGCCTCGGCCTTGGCGTCGGGCTGCGCGGCGACGGCGGTGGCCGTGGTCTCGGGCTTGGTCTCGACCTGCACGGCCGCGGCGGGGGCCGCGGACTCCGGGCTGCCGGAGGGGGCCGTGGCACGGCGGCGGCGACGCTCGCCGACCGGCTGGTCCTCACTGGCCGGCTGGCCGGGGATCTCGATCTGGGCCTGCGCGGCCGGCTTCTCGGCGGGCGCCTCGGCGGCGGCCTCGCCCGTGCGGGCCTTGCTGGTGGCACGACGCTTCGGCTTGGCCTCGGCGGTGTCGGCGGGGGCGGAGGCCGCGGCCTTGGCGGTGGAGGCGCCACCGGCCTGCGTCTCCTTGATGACCTCGATCAGCTGGCTCTTGCGCATCCGCGCGGTGCCCCTGATACCGAGGCCCGACGCGACCTGCTGCAGCTCGGCCAGGACCATGCCCTCGAGGCCGGTGCCGGAGCGGCGACGCTTGGGTGCGGCGCCCGCGGCGGAGGCACTGGTGTCGACAGTGGTGTCGGCAGCGCCCATCAGATCGGTGGTGTCGCTCACGAAGGGTCCTTCCCTGGAGCGGACGTCGGCCTGTCTGGCTCGGCGACCGGTTGTGCTGTCCGACAACGGACCATGACTTGATGGGTCGTGGACCGCGGCCGGGGCGGTGGTCCGCCGGCAGAGATACCGCGGCGGAGGGAAACGTGCATGGGTTCCGGCGAGAAGCCCCCGAGCTGGAAGCGTGGGAATGTCACGCCGATTCCGGAGCGTGCTCGAAACTGCTTGGCAATGATCAAAGCAGTTGGGGAGGCTCCCGGAAGAAAGGTGGTCCCTGATGGGGACACTGAGCACCGAGCCATGGCGGCTTCGGATGCGCACTTGAGACTAACACTACCGGATCCAACAGATATTCCCCCTCTCAATCACCGGCCATCGCGCCCGTCCGCGGGGGCGGCCTGCCGGCCGCCCCGCCCCCTGGCGGCCGTGTCCTAGCCGCCCTGGCTGCCCAGCGGAAGGACGCTCGCGCCCGCGGCGTCGAGTGCCAGCCGGTTGGCCGCCCACCCCTCGCCCGCGAGCTGCGCGACCTTGTCGGCCGCGTCGTTGTCGGCCAGCGCGAGGACCGTGGGTCCGGCGCCGGAGATGACCGCGGGGATCCCGTCCGCCCGCAGCCTGTTGACGAGTGCCACGCTCTCGGGCATCGCCGGGGAGCGGTACTCCTGGTGGAGCCGGTCCTCGGTGGCGGGGAGCAGCAACTCGGGACGCCGGGTCAGGGCTTCGACGAGCAGGGCCGCGCGGCCCGCGTTGGCGGCGGCGTCCACGTGCGGGACGGAGCGCGGGAGCAGCCCGCGGGCGGTCTCGGTCAGTACCGGCTTGGAGGGCACGAAGACCACCGGAACGATGGAATCCGCAGGCTCCATACGGATGGCCTTGGCGCTGCCCCCGTCCATCCAGGCCAGGGTGAACCCGCCGAGCAGGCAGGCGGCGACGTTGTCGGGATGGCCCTCGATCTCGGTGGCCAGTTCCAGCAGCGCGGTGTCGTCGAGGCGCGCCTCGCCGCCTATGGTCACGGCGCGGGCGGCGACGATGCCGGCGCAGATGGCGGCGGAGGAGGAGCCGAGGCCGCGGCCGTGCGGGATGCGGTTGGCGCACACGACCTCGAGGCCGCGCGGCTGCCCGCCGAGCAGGTCGAAGGCGGTGCGCATGGAGCGTACGAGCAGGTGGCTCTCGTCGCGCGGCAGGTTGTCGGCGCCCTCGCCGGCGATGTCGACGTTCAGGCCGGAGTCGGCGACGCGGACGACCACGTCGTCATAGAGCCCCAGCGCCAGTCCGAAGGCGTCGAAGCCCGGACCGAGGTTGGCACTGCTGGCGGGAACGCGCACCCGTACGGCGGCGGCGCGGAATGCTGGACCGGCCACGCTCGATGACACTCCTTGTGACTGTGCGAAATCCTTGCCGTGGATCTTCAGCTGTGGATCCTCGCGGTGAATCTTCGCTGTGAATCGTGAATGTACTGGAGAACCTGCGACACCCGTAGGCCTCGGGGCAGCACCGTGTCATATGCGCGGTGGCGGATGTCAGTACAGCGTATCGAAGGAAGGTTCTCCTCCGACATAGGGCGCACAGGAGGCGCACGATGCGTGTCGCGGTGTTCCGTCGTGCTTTTGTGGTCGTACGGGCCGAGTTGCCGGATTCCGGAAAGCCTCGGGGGCCTTGCGGAATCCGGCAAGGGGCCGGTGTTCACGCGGCCGGGCGCACCCTGCCGCCGTCGGACCGGACCGCCGTCAGACCAGGCCGAGGCGTACGGCGGCGGCCTCGGCGTCCACCGGGACGGTGACGGGCTGCGGAGCGCCCGCGACCGCCCAGTCGGGGTCCTTGAGGCCGTTGCCGGTGACGGTGCATACGATCTTCTGGCCCGGGTCGACCAGACCGAGCTCGGCGGCCTTGAGCAGACCGGCGACCGACGCGGCCGAGGCGGGCTCTACGAAGACGCCCTCCTGTGCGGCCAACAGGCGGTAGGCGGCGAGGATCTGGCGGTCCGTCACCTCGTCGATGAAGCCGCCGGACTCCTCGCGGGCCTCGAGGGCGTACTGCCAGGAGGCCGGGTTGCCGATCCGGATCGCGGTGGCGATCGTGTGCGGCTCCTTGACGACCTCGCCGCGCACGATGGGCGCGGAGCCGGAGGCCTGGAAGCCCCAGACGCGGGGGGTGCGGGAGGCGAGGCCGTCGGCCTTGTACTCCTTGAACCCCTTCCAGTACGCGGTGATGTTGCCCGCGTTGCCCACCGGGAGGACGTGGATGTCGGGCGCGTCGCCGAGCGCGTCGACGATCTCGAACGCGGCCGTCTTCTGGCCCTCGATACGGACCGGGTTGACGGAATTCACCAGCGCGACGGGGTAGTTGTCGGCCAGCGAGCGCGCCAGGTCCAGGCAGTCGTCGAAGTTTCCGTCGACCTGGAGGATCTTGGCGCCGTGGATGAGCGCCTGACCCATCTTGCCGAGGGCGATCTTGCCCTGCGGCACGAGGACCGCGCAGACCATGCCGGCGCGCACCGCGTAGGCGGCGGCGGAGGCGGAGGTGTTGCCGGTGGAGGCGCAGATGACCGCCTTCGCGCCCTCCTCCTTGGCCCGGGTGATCGCCATGGTCATACCGCGGTCCTTGAAGGACCCGGTCGGGTTCGCACCCTCGACCTTGAGGTGGACTTCACAGCCGGTGCGCTCGGAGAGCACCTGGGCGGGCACGAGGGGCGTGCCGCCTTCGCGCAGCGTGACCACCGGGGTCGTGTCCGTCACCGGAAGCCGGTGCCGGTACTCCTCGATGATGCCGCGCCACTGGTGGGTGCCGTTGTCGGTCATGGGTCCCTTACTCCCCTTCAACACGCATGATGCTGGCGACACCGCGGACGGTGTCCAGCTTCCGCAACGCCTCGACGGTCCCGGAGAGGGCGGCGTCGGGTGCGCGGTGGGTGACGACCACGAGGGAGGCTTCGTTGCCGACCCCGTCCGGTCGTCCTTGCTGCCTAACGGTATCGATGGAGACACCGTGTTCCGCGAACGTGGTCGCCACCTGGGCGAGCACGCCCGGCTTGTCGGCCACGTCGAGGCTGATGTGGTAGCGGGTGACGACGTCGCCCATGGGGCTGACCGGCAGCTGGGTGTACGCCGACTCGCCGGGCCCCGTCGCCTCGGCGAGCTTGTTCCGGCAGACGGCCACCAGGTCGCCGAGGACCGCGGACGCGGTCGGCGCGCCGCCCGCGCCGGGACCGTAGAACATCAGCCGACCGGCGGCCTCGGCCTCGACGAAGACGGCGTTGTACGCCTCCCGGACCGAGGCGAGGGGGTGGCTGAGCGGGATCATCGCGGGGTGGACGCGGGCGGTGACGGACTGGCCGTCGGCGGCGCGCTCCAGGATGGCGAGCAGCTTGATGGTGCAGCCCATCCGCTTCGCGGAGGCGAAGTCGGCGGCGCTGACCTCGGTCATGCCCTCGCGGTAGACGTCGTCGAGGCGGACCCGGGTGTGGAAGGCGATACCGGCCAGGATCGCGGCCTTGGCGGCGGCGTCGTAGCCCTCGACGTCGGCGGTCGGGTCGGCTTCGGCGTACCCGAGGGCGGTGGCCTCGTCGAGCGCCTCCTGGTACCCGGCACCGGTGGAGTCCATCTTGTCGAGGATGAAGTTCGTCGTGCCGTTGACGATGCCCATCACCCGGTTGATCTTGTCACCGGCGAGGGACTCGCGCATCGGACGGACCAGCGGGATCGCGCCGGCCACGGCGGCCTCGTAGTAGAGGTCCCTGCCGTGCTTGTCGGCCGCGGCGTGCAGCGCGGCGCCGTCCTGGGCGAGCAGCGCCTTGTTCGCCGACACCACGGAGATGCCGTTCTCGAAGGCGGTGGTGATCAGCGTGCGGGCGGGCTCGATGCCGCCGATGACCTCGATGGCGACGTCGATGTCACCCCGTTTGAGCAGGGCGGTCGCATCGGTGGTGATGAGCGCGGGGTCGATGCCCTCGCGCACCTTGGAGGGCCGCCGCACGGCGACGCCGGCCAGCTCGACCGGCGCGCCGATCCTCGCCGCCAGATCGTCGGCGTGCGTCGTCATGATGCGCGCCACCTCTGAGCCGACGACTCCACAGCCCAGCAGCGCCACCTTCAGCGGACGCGTACGCATCATTCGACCCAAACCTTTCGATCCACGCATCGATTCCGCTCCAGGAATCGACCGTCCATCAGCCCCCGCTACGCGGTCTTGCGTACCAGGTGGGAACAAGTCTCACTCAATGGACACAACTTTCCATCCTTGGTCCATTGAGTGAGACGGTTATTTCATTATCCGACGTCGATCCGCAGGAGATCTTCCTCCGTGTCCCGCCGGACGATCACGCGCGCCGCCCCGTCACGCACGGCGACGACGGGCGGACGCAGCGCGTGGTTGTAGTTGCTCGACATCGAGCGGCAGTACGCGCCGGTCGCGGGTACGGCGATCAGGTCGCCGGGCGCGAGGTCGGCGGGCAGGAAGGCGTCGCGCACGACGATGTCACCGCTCTCGCAGTGCTTGCCGACGACGCGCGAGAGCATCGGCTCCGCGTCGGAACTGCGCGAGACCAGGGCCACGCTGTACTCGGCGTCGTAGAGGGAGGTGCGGATGTTGTCCGACATCCCGCCGTCGACGCTGACGTACGTCCGCAGGCCCTCCAGCGGCTTGATCGTGCCGACCTCGTAGAGCGTGAAGGCGGTCGGCCCGACGATGGCGCGGCCGGGCTCGACGGAGATGCGCGGCGCGCGCAGCCCCGCGCCCTCGCATTCGCGCGCGACGATCTCGGTGAGCGACTTGGCGATCTCGTGCGGCTCGCGCGGGTCGTCGCCGTCCGTGTAGGCGATGCCGAGGCCGCCGCCGAGGTCGATCTCGGGCAGCTCGACGCCGTGCTCGTCGCGCACGTCGGCCAGGAGCCGCACGACGCGCTTGGCGGACACCTCGAAACCGGCCATGTCGAAGATCTGCGAGCCGATGTGGGAGTGGATGCCGATCAGCTCGAGGCTCGCGTGGCCGAGCACCCGGCGTACGGCCTCGGCGGCCATCCCGTCGGCGACCGCGATCCCGAACTTCTGGTCCTCGTGGGCCGTCGCGATGAACTCGTGCGTGTGCGCCTCGACGCCGACGGTGACGCGGATCTGCACGCGCTGGCGGACCCCCAGCTCGGCGGCGACGTGCGCCACCCGGACGATCTCCTGGAAGGAGTCGAGGACGATCCGCCCGACCCCCGCCTCGACGGCACGCCGGATCTCGGGGACGGACTTGTTGTTGCCGTGGTAGGCGATGCGCTCGGCGGGCATCTCGGCGGCGAGGGCGGTGGTCAGCTCGCCGCCGGAGCACACGTCGAGGTTCAGCCCCTCTTCCTTCAGCCAGCGCACGACGGCCTTGGAGAGGAACGCCTTGCCCGCGTAGAAGACGTCGGCGTCCGGCCCGAAGGCGTGCGCCCAGGCGCGGCAGCGCGCCCGGAAGTCCTCCTCGTCGAGGAAGTAGGCGGGGGTCCCGAACTCCTCGGCGAGCCGGGTCACTTCGATCCCGCCGACGCTGACGACGCCCTCGCCGCCGCGGGTGACGGTCCGGGACCACACCTTCTCGGGGAGCAGGTTGAGGTCGGCGGCCGGCGGGGCGTAGTGGCCCTCCGGCAGGACGTCGGCGTAACGGGGACCGGCGGGATGTGCGGAACGGCTCATGACGCTTCTCTTTCTCCTTCTACAAGTCGGTGGGGGCGGCGCACCCGGCTTCTCACACCACGTCGGGTACGCCGATGCCGAGCAGGGTCAGGCCACCGGCCAGCACCGTCCCGGCGGCTTCGGCGAGCGCGAGCCGGGAGCGATGGGCGGCCGAGGGTTTCTCGTCCCCCTTGGGCAGCACGTCGTACTGGAAGTCGAGCAGGGCGTCGGCGAGCACGACCAGGTGCCGGGCGAGCCGCTCGGGCGCCCGGTGGTGGGCGGCGGCCTCGAGGACGAGGGGGTACTCGCGGAGGGCGTCGAGCAGCGGGCGGGCGTGGCCGTCCGTGGGCGTGTCGGTGGTCTCGTCCCGGGTGCGGAACCCGAGCTGGTCGGCGTTGCGCACCAGCGCCCGGGCGCGGGACACGGCGTACCGCACCCGGAAGAACTCGCTCGCCTCGCCTTGTACGGACAGACTCGCGCCGAAGTGCGGCGGCTGCGCGGGGTCGGTGGCGAGCATCGCCCAGCGCGCGGCGTCGGCGCCGAAGCGCCGTACGACGTCCCCGTCGGCCCGCGCCGGCGGCGCGACGCGCGGCGGCCCCGGCTCGTCCGGCATGCCCTGGGCGGCCAGCAGCCGCCCGACGGCCTCGTGCACGGCGCGGGTCCGGGGCTCACCGTCGGTGGGGGGCGCGGCCCGGGTGTGGGGGTGGTCGGCGAACCCGTACGCACTCCCCCGGGCCCGCACCGACCGCACCACGTCATGGGCGTCGCCCGCGGCGTCAAGGGTGAAATTGAGGAATCCGGGGCCGGTGATGTCCACGCGCCGGATACCGGCCACCGCGCCGAGCCGCCGGGCCAGCAGCCCGGCCACCTCGGCGGGGGCACGACCGCTCGCCTTGGCCAGCTGGAGGGCGACGGGGCTGGCGTACTCCCCCACTCCCCCGGGCCGGGTCCGCTCGACGACGACGCGCTCGGGCACGACCGCGCGGGCGCCCAGCTCCCCGTCCTCGACCGCGCAGCGCACGGCGCACACGACGGTACGGGAGAGGTCTGCGGGGGTCACGGGACCACCCTAGGGGAGAAGGTCCCCCCTGAGTCGAACCGGTTTCGCCATGTGAACGCCCCGCCCTCCGCCACCGCCGCGCTTGCGCTCGACGAGCCGCCGCACGACCCGCACCAGCTCGGCCGGCTCGAAGGGCTTGGCGAGGAACGCGTCCACCTGGGCGAGGGTCCCGGACTCCACCTCGTACTGCGTACAGGCACTGACGATCGCGACGGGCAGCTGCCGCGTCCGCGGATCGGCCCGCAGCCGCGCGACGGTGGCAAACCCATCCAGCCGCGGCATGACGACATCGAGGGTGACCAGGTCGGGACACACCCGGTGCACGATGTCCAGGCAGTCGGCACCATCGTTCGCGGTCACGACCTCGAAGCCCTCCAGCTCGAGATTGACCTTGATCAGCTGCCGGATGACCTTGTTGTCGTCGACAACAAGCACCCGGCCCGAGGCGCCTGACACAACTCGAGAGTAGGTCGCCCTAAGCCCCCGCGTCCGGGTTTTTGCCACTTCCACCCCCTCCGGGCGACCCACCCCTCCTCCCCCCGCAAACGGGTTCCTGATCACCCCACGGATGCTGGTAGTGTTCAACCCGTCGCCGCACAGCGGATGACACGCCCCCGTAGCTCAGGGGATAGAGCAACGGCCTCCGGAGCCGTGTGCGCAGGTTCGAATCCTGCCGGGGGCACTTCGCAAGAAGTGCCCAAAGACCCCGCCATCAGCGGCAACGCTGAGAACGGGGTCTTCGCGTATGTGCAGCCAACTGCCGCCGCACGCAGCCCTATGCCAGGTCCTGTGGACTATTCGTGGACAGGATCTTGGCCCATCGGCCCAGGTCAGCCGTGGAAACGCGGAAGGCCCCCGGACAGGTCCAGGGGCCTCGCAGGCTATCGCCAGTCACTCGCGATCACTCGTACTCGCGCAGCAGATCCTCGATCCGGCGGTTGGCCACCTCCTGGCGACCGTCGAGGCACTTCGCGTACCGACTGAGCAGCACCTCCACACTGTTGCCCGCGCGCTCGGCGACCTCGGTGGGGTCGACGCCGGCGTTGAGCCATGTGGACAGTGCCGAGTGCCTCAGGTCGTACGGCCGGTGGGCCAGCGCCGAGTCGGCCAGGGCGGGCGGCAGCGCCAGGACCCGGGCTTCCTGCCACGCCCGGTAGTAGGTGGAGGAGGACACCACTCCCCCGCCCTCACTGAAGAACAGCCGACCGTCCTTGGCCGTCCCGAAGGTGTCGAGGTGCTCACGGAGGATGGTCACCAGCTGCGGAGGGAGCGGCACCCGGCGTACGTCTTCCGTGGGCCGGTTCTTCAGCCCGCGGTCGTCGTGGCTCTCGCCGGAGTCGGTCCACTGCTTGCCGACGCTCGGCCGGGTGCGGTGCAGCAAAACCGACCCCCATCCGGACTCCGGAAGTGTCAGGTCTGCCTCAGCCAGCCCCACGACCTCGGCCGGCCGAAAGCCCCCGAAGTACATCCCGGCGAAGAGCCCCACGAGGCGCCGACCGCGTGCCCGACGGTATCCACCGACGTACGAGACGGCGTGCAGGAGCGAGCGGGCCTGCTCCGGGTTGGCGACGACGCGCGGATCGACCTCGTTCGACACCTTGGGCTTCTGCCAGCGCACCGCCGAGAGGGGGTTCTCCCTGAATTCCCCAAGATCAACGGCGTAGTGCAGCGCATTGACCAGCGTGCGCCGCTTCCTCCGCACGGTCTCCGCAGCGGCTCCGGTCCCATCCAATTTGATCTTCAGCGAATCGAGAACCGCCCGCCCAAGGGCCGGATCCGTGAGGTCCGACAGGGGCCGAGAAGCCTTGGCGACCCAGTCCAGGACGTTCCCCACCTCTGTAGGAAGCTCCCTGTCGTCCGGGCCGGGAAGAACGAAGGCCCAGTTCCTCAGTGTCTTTCTCAGTACGACATCCGCGGGTCGGCCAGGTCGATCGCCCAGTAGCACCATCGTCACCGAGGTCAATGACTCATTGATCCCGTCACGGGTGTTCGGCGCCGCGTGGGGCCACTTCATGGCGAGGTACTTCAACGCGAAGGCGTACCAGGTCAGCGTGGCCTTCTTCGCAGCCATGGAGCCGGGGAGCCCCGACTCTGTATCGAACTCCTCGCCGTCACGAGCCGCACGCATGAGCTTGGACCGGAAGTTGTCCGCGAGCCCTTTCGTCCTGAACGACTCGGGAAAGACCTTCCCAGCGACGGACCAGCGGACGTCATAGGAAGGCTTCTTCGTGTCCCGCTTTCGGACACTCCAGATCTTGACGTCGAACGACTTCACGCGGCAGCACCGTCCTGGTTCCGCAGCCAGGCAAGAAAGTCACTCCGCCACACGCGCAGCTCACCGTTGGGCAGCGTGAATGCTTTGGGAGCCTTTCCGAGTTCCCGCCACCGGTAGAAGGTGCGCCGCGAGATTCCCTTCAGCTCAGAGAGGACCTCGGTCGTGGTCATCAACTCGTCCTTCACGTCATGACTCCTTCCAGGGCTTCTCGGGCGATCTGGCGGTTGAGCTGGATGTCGCGGGCGATGGTCGCGGCGAGGACGGATTCACCGGGGGTGTGTCCGTGCCCGGCGTACTGCCAGGAGCCGAGGACGAGCACGGTGTCCGGCGCGGCGTCGGGAAGGCCGCGGGCGGCGTGCTCTTGTGCGGCGCGGTAGTCGGCGCGTGTCTGGCGCAGGGCTCCGAGGGTGGTCGAGTACTGGCGGGACTTGGTGGAGAAGTGGCCGCGGAAGCCGAGCATGTGGGCCCAGGCGGCGAGGCGGCGGTCCGGATAGAGCGGGTCGAGGTCGAGGCATGCCTCGATGAGCCGGGCGGTGTGGTCGGGAACGTCGAGGAAGACCAGGGCCTCGCGGTTGCCGATCCTGCGGTCGAGTGAGCCCGTGTTCTCAGCCGCCTTGGTCGCGTACTTGGCGACGTAGGAGGCGACGGCCTGCTCGGTGATGTCGGAGCCGTCCCCGAAGGCCTTGATGGGGCGCACGTCCAGCTGTGTGCCCCAGCGGAAGGTACGGGCGGGCTGGTCGGCGGCGGCCCGGACCGATACCGAGGTGTAGGAGTGGGCGACGGCGGCCCGGATGGAGCGGTCGAGGAGTTCGGTGCTGGCCCAGTGGGGCGGCGAGGTGCCGGGCCCGTCCGGTCCGTCGATGCGGATGACGGCGTGGAAGTGGATGGCGCCGCGCTTCTGGAACTCGGCGACCTTCCCGTAAGAGATCCGGGCGACCTCTTTCAGTTCGCGTTGGGTCAGTCCGGCGTACGCGGCGATCTCGCGGCGCAGCCGGATCGTGAAGCGCTGCCAGAGCTGTCCGGCGTGGTTGTTGAAGAGGACGGCGGCGGCGTAGTCGTACGTGGTCGGGTCGAGGGCGGTGCCCAGTTCGGGGGCGTCCTCCTGGTGGTGCTGGCCGCAACGGCAGGCGCGGCCGGCGGGGCGGTTGTGGACCGGGCCGAAGGACGGGGCCGTGAGGGTGGCGAAGACGCGGGGGTGTTCGCGGACGGTGGCCGGGATGTCCCGGCGGTCGTCCCCGGCCAGCCCCGCGCGGATGAGGTGGTACGTGTCGCCGGAGTAGGTCCAGGCGCAGGCGGGGCAGCGGGAGGCACGGCGGTTGCCGCAGGCGATCCGGAGACGGGCGCCTGGTTCGTCGCCGGTGGAGTACCGGTGCAGGACCTCCCCGGAGGCCTTGTCCTTGGCGACGGTCCAGCCGGTGATGTGGATCGGGTCGGAACAGCCGCCCGTACGGCGGATCTGGTCCTCCCAGCGGGCGTAGTCGGGGGCCGCGGCCACCTTCAGCATTTCGCCGAGGAGGCCCGGGGCGGGGTGGTGCCGGGACATGATGGCGCTTCCTTCCGGGTCTTCTGGTTCGGGCAGGAGCACGGCGCCGGGACGGCGGAGACTTGGCGGTTGAGGCCGTCCCGGAGCTGGTCAGCGGTGGTTCTGGCCGTTGAGGAGCGAACGCAGGACGACGGCGCAGACAGCGACCGAGGCGCCGGTGATGGCGACGGCCAGGAGCATCGAGACCAGGACCGCGCCGACGACGAGGACCAGGCCCGCGCCACCGGCGACGGCGGCGACGAGGCCGGCCGGAGTGAGACGGACGGCGGGCAGCTGCACACGCGATGTCGGCTGCACTGGGGCGTGGTGGCAGCCGCAGGCGGGAGCAGCACTCGTGTGGGGTTCAACGGCGGTGGTCGGCTGGTCGAGCGGGATGACGAGGCCGGTCGGGAGCGGGTTGACCGGGAACTTGGGCCGGATCATGAGGTTCTCCTTCCGAGGCGGTTACTTGTTGATCGCGGTGTCGATGGCCGGGGCGAGGAAGCTGTCCGCGAGGAGGAAGCCGCCGAGGAGGATCACGGCGACGAGCCACCAGGGCGGGCGGATGAGCTTCACGCCGAGGACCCCGACGGCGAGGAGGGCGAACCAGAGCGGAACGTCCATGGCGGTGGCCTTTCGGGTCAGCTGACGCGGCAGCGGTGGGAGCGGGCGGCGAGCTGGGCGGCGGTCGACGAGCTGTAGTCCGAGGACCAGCCGCAGGAATCGGTGGTGCAGACGGCGGCGTCCTTCATGCGGCCGTGGCGGTCGCGGTAGGTGCCGATCTGGACGGGGCCGATCTTCATGAGCGAGCGGAAGTTGATCCGGGCGGGCATGGCGGTCTCCTGTCGTCAGGCGAGCTGGGCTGCGATGGCCTCGGCGAGGGGGTACGGGACGCCGAGCCGGGCGCGCAGGGTCTCGGTGTCGATGTCCGAGCCGGTACGGGTGCGGTGGTCGGCGGCTATCTTCTGGGCGTGGGCGACGAGGGCGGGCGGAGCGGTCACCGCGGGTGCGGCTACCGGCGCCGGGGTGGGAAGGGCAGGAGCTGACGCGACCTGTACGCCGGGTTCTGTCGCCCGCTCAACCACGGGCAGGGGTGCCGGAGCAGGTTCCGGATCCGGCTCGCTGGGCGGCGTAGGCCGGTGGACCAGGAGCGTGCCGCCGAGGAAGGCGAGCGCGGGCCATCCGGCGACGAGGATCCGGAGCCAGTCCGGGACGTCGCCGAGGTCGAGGAGGCCGGCGGTGGCAACGTTCGCGCCGAGCGAGGCCACGAGGGCGACGGCGAACCAGGCCCAGGCCGAGCACGAGGGCTCCCCCGCGTCCCGCAGGGTGCGCAGGCGGTGCCAGGCGGCGACGAGGAGCAGATCCACGCTGACCGGGTAGGCCCAGGCTTTCCAGCCGCGCTGTCCGGCGGCTTCCGCAAGGTCGTGAAGGTGGGCGAAGGAGAGCGCTCCGGCAATGACGGCCTGGACGAGGACGGCGTCCGGGCGGACCAGGCGGGTCATGGTCTTCACCTCCTTTCAGGCATGGGTGGGGTAGGGACCTGGCGCGATGAGGCCGCGCCGACCGGGTGGGGGAGTGATCAGAAGGCAGGTGCCGAGGCGTTCTTCGGCTGGACCTTGCCGACGAAGACACGTACCGGGAGCGCGGGCCGGAAGGGTTCCAGCTCCGGGATGGCCGGGGTGCGGTGCGCGTGGGCGTTGCAGGTGTCCACGGCCTGGCGGAGCGTGGTGTGCGGGGCCCGGATGCGGGACCAGCCGCCGGAGGAATCGCCGGCCACAGCCGTGCCCGGGCGGTCCTTGTCGATCTGGATGGCGGCGAGGACAGCGTCCGGGGAGATGTCCCCGAAGGCCATGTTCGCCGAGCTCTCGTCGTTGACGCGGTGGGCGGTACGGCCGGTGAGCTGGGCGCGGAGCATGGTGATGCCCTTGCCGAGTTCGGAGCCGAAGCGTTGGCCGCAGACCTCCAGGTAGATGCCGGCGGCGCGGCCGAGCTGGGAGAGGCGGACCAGGTGCGTGACGATCTGATCCCGCCGAGCCTCGTCCGCCCTACTTGCGGCGAGGGCCAGCTCTGCGACCTCATCCACCAGGAGCACGACGGGTACGGGCCGCAGGTGCGCGGGCAGATCCCAAATATCGGCGGTGATCTCGGCGTCCGGGAGGCCGACGCTGATCCGCTGCTCGCTGCGGATGAGTTGATAGACGCGGCCCATGTACTCGACGAGCGCGGCCAGCAGTTCGGCCGCGGCGTCCGGGTTGTCCGCCAGGGCGGTGAACCGCGCTGCCAGTGGGGCGAGTTCCACCCCGTTCTTGCAATCGATGCCGACGAGGGCGACGTTCTGCGGTGCGAGCCCGGCCACAAGAGTGCGCTGATAGACGGACTTCCCCGATTGCGTCGCGCCGACGTTCAGGGCGTGCGGAACCTGCCGGTAGTCCCGGTAGTGCACCGCACCGTCTTCCCGCAGCGCGACCGGCACTCGGAGTTCCCCACCAGGCGCGGTGACCGCAGGCATGCGCACCCGCTTGAGTACGTCGTATCCGGTCATCCGCAGCTCGACCACACCGGAGCGGATCTCTCGGGAGACGACGTTGTGGAGGGCGAAGGAGTGTCGTAGCCGGTCGGAGGAGGCGGTGAAGTCGAACGCGTCCTGCCCGGGGCGGAGTTTCAGCCGCAGGACCAGACCGGTCGAGGTGGGCCGAAGCCGCAGGATGCGCGGCGAGCGCGCCTCGGGCGGCGGGCGGTTGCTGACCCGGGCGAGCGCCAGTCGCCAGCGGGCGGGCGGGACAGTGAGCCCGCAGGCGTCCATCACGGAGCGGTAGCGGATCAAGACGCGGACCGTCGCGAAGGTGACCCCGAAGGTCACCCAATACCAGGTGGGCCGCAGCCAGCGCAGGACGAGCGCGAGGGCCAGGACCACGAGCAGCGTGACCCATAAGGCGTTCATGCTTAGCCCGCCTTGGCCAGCGAGGTGACGGCCACGGCGCGGAAGCTGATCCCGTGGCGCTTCTGACCGTTGAACTCGTTCTCCCAGGGCCGGGCGACCAGGCCGGTCAACGCGACCGGGGTTCCCAGGGCCAGGGTTCCGGAGACGTCGGGCTCCGCCACGGTGATGGACACGACCTCGGCGTTGCCGTTCATCACGAACAGCACGTCCACGGTCATGAGGTTGTTGCCGGTCTCGTTGTCGACGGCGACCTGTCCGGTCTTCTTGTCGCGCAGCTTGAGCTGCGGGGGCTGGGCGACCATCACGGTCGCGCCGGTGGTGTCGACGGGAATCTGACGCATAGCGGATCACTCCCCTATAGAGGTTCAACTCCTGCACTCATGTACATGAGTTACATGAAGAAGAGTGCCCGACTCCTATACATGAGTCAACCCGCTACGAAGAGAAACTCGTAGCGGGCTGTGGGGAGTTGAGCGGGCGTCAGTCGACGTCAGTCGCGCGCAGGGATCCGGTACTCGAAAACGAACTGGTCAGCGGCCATGAGGGTGTCGCAGACCTCCACCACGCGCCCCTCTTCAGTGACGGCGTTGCGCAGCAAGTGCACCACCGGAGCACCGGGGCTCAACGACAGCTCGGTCGCCTCCGCCTTGGCAGCCGGCCGGGCCTGGAGCGTCTCCACGAACTCAGCGAAGACGTGACCGTGATCCTCAAGCCGGGCGTAGATGCCACCTGGACCGGGGTTGTCCGCGAACAGCTCCGGAATGTCCTTCGCGACGTCCCACGGCAAGTACGAGGTAGCCGTCTCGACCGGCGTCCCGTCCCGGAAGTACAGCCGCCGACGCGCGAGCACCTGAGTCCCCACGGCGACGCCGAGCCGCTCCGCGATCTCCTCCGGAGCCTCCATGGGCCCACGGAACAGCATGCTTACGCTGGCCTCGGCCCCGGACTGCGCGGACTCGGCCAGGTATGCCGCCTTACCCTCCTGCCGATGGGTACGCCGGAAACGGTCCGAAGACCGGTGCCGTACGGGCGGCCGGGCCTTCACCAGCGAGCCCTTGCCGTGCCGGGTCTCCACGAGCCCACTGGCCCGGACCTCCACCATGGCCTTCCGAATCGTCCCGCCCGCGACGCCGTAGCGCTCCACCAGCTCGGACTCACTCGGCACCATGTCGCCGGCCTTCAGCACCCCGGCTCGGATCTGCTGCACGATGTCGTCAGCGATCTGCACGTAGCGCGGCACGGCTCCTCGGCCACCTCCCACTGCGGTTCCCATAGTCCTTCTCTTCCTCCTATGCTCCTGTACATGAGTACGGGTTCCCCGCAGCACAAGTCAACGCCACTGCACTCCGTGTCCGTAGCCGGGGCAGTGCTGCGCGAGGACGGCCGACTCCTGGCGATCCGCCGAGCGGACAACGGCACTTGGGAACTCCCGGGCGGAGTCCTCGAACTCACCGAGTCCCCGGAGGCCGGCGTCCGCCGCGAGGTCCTGGAGGAGACGGGCATCCACGTCGAGGTGGACGAGCTCACCGGGGTCTACAAGAACACCACCCGAGGCATCGTCGCCCTGGTCTTCCGCTGCAAGCCTTCCGGTGGCACGGAACGCACCTCGGCGGAATCGACCGCGGTCGCCTGGCTCACCCCGGAGGAGGTGTCCGAGCAGATGTCCGAGGTCTACGCAATCCGCCTCCTGGACGCCCTGGACGACGCAGGCCCCCACGTCCGCAGCCACGACGGCCGCCAGCTCACGGAGGCATCGGCGTGACCGAGGAGGAGTGGCGCAACAAGACGCCCCGGCACCCCCGCCAACTCAACAACATCTACGAGTTCCTGGACGAGGTCCGCATCCGACCGGGCTCCTGGGTCCGGGACAGGTCCCTCCAGCACCTGGACTCGATGCTCCTGGGCTACCGCGTGGGAGGAACGATCCACGGGGGTAAGGACGAGGACGACTTCGCCCAGACCGGCGACTTCAGCATGTGGCTCTGGCGCCGATTCGACGTGGACATGAACCCGCAGGGCTGGGCAGTCGAGATAGAACGCGCAGCGGAGCAAGCGGGCAAGCCGCCGATGGACATGTTCTTCACCCTGCTCGACGCCTTCCGAGCCGAGCGACACGGCTCCGCCGAAGCGGCGCGATAAGAGTTTCCCTACTTCATCAAGGGCGCTTCCGCCGCCAAGGCGGCGTCGCGCGCCCGTCGCCCCGGGCCTGCGCTCCTGTCTCCGCCCCGCTCCCGCCCGGGGCGCCGACCACGCGCCAACGGCTGAGGACTTGATGGGCTGGAGGAGCCCGGCCTGATCGGTGAGCCGTCCGTCAAGACGATGCCTCCGGCGGGGGCGCTCTGACTCTGGGATGCGGGGGCCAGTCGTGCGGCCGCGGGTCCGTTGTGGTTCGGGGGTGGGGCTGTCATCCCGTCTGCCGTCGCCCCAGGGCAAGCCGTAGCAGACCAGTCGTCAGGGGCCCAGGTCGTTCGTCCAGCAGGGCGCTCCACCTGGGCCCCTGACGACTGCCCCGCTACCACTACGTGTGGGACGACGGCAGACGGGATGACAGCGAGGAGTGTTGTAGCTGGGGCCGATCGACTCCACGGATCTACGTCTCGGGTTGCACGCGGCACCCCAGGTGCGATCATGAAGTTGCTAGGAAGGCTTGGCGTCATGACTGAATCTGCGAACGTGCTACCCGTAGCCGATCTTTCAAAATTTGAAGCTCGCGGAACAGATGGAAATATTCGTGGCCCCACCATGCGTGAGATGCTAGAGCACCTAGACGTTCAGGTGGATCTACAGCACCCCTGGCCCGACCCTCCAGTCGGATTCGATCCTGTCGATGAGCCGTGGCTAGATAGTGCGCGGGTACTTTTCATCTCTAGGGACATTTTTGATGCCGCCCTGAAAGGGGTGGGAGTAGCCGGCGGCGGGCCGAGATTGAAGTGGATGCAGGCAGTCCCACTGCCCGACACTCCCTACGTTGCGATTTACCCCAACGCCAGTCATTCCGGTGCGAGCATTATGATGTATGCACCGCTTCCCCGCCCAGGAAATATCCTAGTTCTTCGCACTGTGCGAGTTGACTTGGATAGCAACCAATCAGGCCTTGGGGAGAAAATTCATGGCATCTACGCAGATAATAGCCATTGCTATCCAGCGCTGGATGGTCAGAAGCTGAAGTGCTTCAACTCGAAGCCATCCCACCCTTGCTCGGCGAGCGGCGGAACGGGCGAAAATGATTGGCTTGACTGCTCTTGCGTGGTGTGCGGAGGCTGAGCATGCTTCTCGCTGAAGTCACCACCACTAGTACGTGGACGGACGTGGTTATTGCGGTCGCCGCAGGGATTACCGGTGTGGCGACACTGTTTTTGGTCTTTGCGACCTGGTGGGTATTCTTCCGGAGCGGCCCACGCCTGAAATTGAGCTGTCAAGTAGACGATGAAAATGCGATTCACATCAGAGTTGTCAATAGAGGTCGAATACCTGTTGAGATTACTCATGTCGGCCTTGCGACGCGCCGACGGCCCAGGGTCCTTAAATTGTTCCGCCGACCAATGGAGGTATTTCACCTAGGCTCTTATCCTGCAGGGATGGCAGATGGGCTGTGGGAAGCACTAGATAGACCGCTTTCCATACCTGGCGCAGCCTCTGAAACATTTACCACGGCGTGGCCTACCATGGATAGGTGCCTAGTACTTGCCTCCCGTGAGACATTTTTGCCACGCGTAAATCGGTCCCATAGCCATAGGCTCTATCCAAAAAAGATTGAGAGGGTAGCCTACGTTCCATATTGGGGTAATATTCGCGCAACGGTGATGTTTCATGCCGGACGGAAGTGCTGCAGGGTCGCATATCGCCGAGGGGTCTTCACTCAGAGGGGCCGTACGATTGGTGAGGGGCGCCGTCACGAAGCGGCCGATGATTGATTCCCTCAGAGGCGGACCCGGTTGCGTCCTCCCGGGCCGTCTCGGGGCTATGGGAGGGCGCTCATTGGGTGGCCAAGACTGGCGACCCGTGCACGACGCCGGCCCAAGGCTGCTCCAGCACCGTCTCATCATCGACCTCGCGCCCGAGCAGAAGCTAGTGCTGTAGCCGGAAAGGTCCACCGGGTCGCGGCGTCCGGTGGGGTGCATCGCAAGGCGGAGGGCCGCGGCTCGTACTGGACGTACCGTCGTGATCCGACAACGCGGCGAGGAGCCGTGCCGGGCGCCGCGACACGGTGCGCCTTTCCGATCACAGCACTAGCTCTCAGTGAAAAGGTCCATCTGGCCACGTACGTCGCTGCTCTTACGACGCTTGATGATGTAGTTCTCCACATGCCCAAGCGTCTGAACCACACTGGCGTGATAGAGCCAACTGAGATTTCCCTCTTTTTCTAGGCTCCCCGTGACCTGTAGCGCAAGTTCTTCTTCGTGCGCTCTCACAGCTTCGTGATAGTCATCTTCGTCGGCAAGGCGGACACGCACCTTTCGCGGGCCATCCGGCTGAAGGGAATCGATACCGAATACACCCGGGCTGCCCGCCTGCTTCTTCGCTAGCAGGTGGACTCGCCCCATAATTGTCACCAGTTGAGACGAGTTATCCTCGGCCAGCTTACTTGTAGCGCGCAGTAGCGGATCCACATCGTCCGACCGAAAGACAAACGAACTCTCAAGTCCAACTACTTGCGGACTTCCAGCATCCCACTCCACTTCAATGTTGGATTCATCCGAGTTTACAGCTATGGCGAGAATTGCACTCGTCATCTCATACGAGACCCCCCGAGCGACTCCGTCCTCGAAGCCCGACAGTGAGCCGGTGACCTTGTAATGCTGCAGAGCCTCAGCAGTAGCCTCAACCGCTCTCACAACTGCTTCGCTCACCGACCTGACCGAGGCGGCGCCGATCTCTGGAATGGAAGCGACAGGATCGTACCCGCTCTTGAGCGTTACGGCACCACTTGGCGGGGCGTAGGCAGTGACAATATAACTGCCCGGCGCGGTCTGCCCCATCAGAATCTGATCCAAATAACGCCCCGCAAACCGCCCATTCCTGTTGACGAAGTGCCGCCCAGGGCCAATGAACGCCTTGGCTCCGGCCAGGAGTGTGCGGCGAGCAGACTCCACCAGCTTTTCTCCGCTACGCCACGGAATCAACCCGCTGGGAGCCGCCGACTCCTTCCTAAACCTGAACTCGTCCACAGCATCTGCGGCCAGGCGTGGGTAGATGGACCGGGACCATAGATCCCAATTCTCCGACAATTGAAGCAGCGCTGATTTCATTGTATCCCCGAAATCTGGCGCTCCGGAGTTTAGTGGGATGAGTAGACTTGCTGTCCGCACATCGAAGTTTCCGTTAGCCGGGGGCGCAACCCGCGTGTAAATCCCGGTTCGACCGCCAACGACATGCCAACCCGCATCAGTCAAGATGTTAGTCAGCTTCTGTGGATCAACGTTGACAGGGATCGGAACCGGCGTGATGCTAGCCATTGATCGACTCCCCTCGGTCGGTCCTGTCCAGGATGTTGATAAGGGCGTTAGCGTCGAAAATATTCTTCGTCGGGATCCGCACAGACGGTTTGGCTACGTGAGTAGCCGATTCCACATTCTCCAGGTGAACCCAATAGCAGCTGCGCCGAGTGAGTAGTCCCTGATGGCCTACTTCGGTCCAGTCCAACTGCCGCGTCGGCACTGTCATAACGACCAAGATGGCCTTGGGGTAACTCCGAAACTTTGCCAGGTGATCGAAGTACTGACGCTTAGTAAACTGGTAGCTAAAGAATTCTCGTTCAGGATCGGGTGTGATCTGCGTAGTGCACTTAAGCTGAGCAAAGAGCATGCTCTCTACCTGCGTAGCAGTATTCGGGGGTCGAATGATCTGAGCGTCAATACCCCAGGCATCTTTGCTGACCATTTCGAATGTGCAGCCTGCAGTGGCCGCGATGCTGGCCATGTAGCCCTGCTGGAGCTGCTCCATCATGTCGGTGACGGTTTGCTGAGCAACAGCGTCGATATGGCGCTGGCGAGGCTTCTTGCGCTCCGCATCGCTCGCGTCTACCACATCTGTCATAGGCGGCCCCCCTCCCTGTTGATCAGAATAGGTCAGCACCACCAGCGCTGTCATGGGTGCGGGGTCCCCTCGCATCGATATCAGTGCCAGTGGCAGCACATCGCCTCACCAGACGCTGGGGTCTTGGGTGGTCAGATTGAGTGCGGGTAGACGATCTTCCAAGTAGCGGCACTGATGGCGTGAGTCTGCCCTCTGTTGCGATGCACGTGGCGCTGAGATACCTCCGGATACTGCCGCGGGACGTTCCGGGAGGCTGGACCTTGCGCAGCCCTTCACCGTAGGTGCACTGCTGCTGGGGCAGCTGTGGTCTATTCGTTAACCGGCCAAGGGCGGAAGGCGCGCCTTCCGCCCTTGGCCTGCAGATACGAGTGAGACGCACGGGGCATCCGTGGCCGTTTGCTGTCGTAGTGGAAGCCGCATGGCGAAGCCCCAGACGAATCTGGGGCTTCGCTGACGTTGATGCGCGGTGCCGCTAGCTGGACGTCGCTGACGGGCCACTAGAGACGCCATGACCCCCGTGCCGCGAGTGGGCTGATGTCGGTAGGCGGCGACCGCGGCTGGTTGCTACTCGGACCGCATCTCGCAGGGCCTCGGTCAGGTCTGTCGCCAGGAGGTGCAGTTCGTCCAGGTCCGCCTCCTCGTCCGCGAGTAGGTCGAGCGCCTGGTCTAGGAGGTCGAGCCCTCGGTCCAGTTGTACTGCTTCGGTGCTGTCAGCCAGGCGGGACAGATGGCTGTCGTTGGCACCGGTGCTCAGGAAGCAGGGCTTGTCGTCGGGGCCCGACCACGGGAGGAGTCTCAGTTCGTCACGAGACGTCATTTGTTCGAGTTCCCTTCTTCCGATGCGTGGCAGGTGGTGAAGAGTGCGTCGGCTCGGTCTCCGGGGAGAACCAGGAGGGCGGCTTCGACCACGCGACCGGCGATGTCGGTCGCCACGCGGGTGATCGTGAGGACGGCCATTGATTGGCTGATCCGAAGGGCCCCTGCCTCTTCGGGGGTTGGCAGGCGGGCGCTGGCCCTCTCCTGTACCTCAGCCAGCGGTGGGCGCAGCGAGGCCAGCGTCGCCGCCACCGCGGAGCATGATGACGGGTCGGGGATGACGGCCGGCGCCAGGTCGCGAGGGACATAGACGTGCGCCAGGCTGTGCGGCATCTTTCCCTCGTGGCAGAGGTGGAGGAACTCCGTCAGGGGGCTGCTGGGCGCGACCTTGAGGAGGGCGGCCAAGTTGCCTTGTGCCCGGAGGTGGGTGGTACTGACGCTGACGCTGAGGGCCCCGTCGGGCGCGGGCGGCACGGCTGGGGCATGTCCCCCGCCGACGTACGTGATTCTGCGGAGGGGGTGGCGGATGAAGTTGCCGCTGCCGTGGATCTTCTCGATGAGGCCTTCACCCTGGAGGAGCGCGAGGGCGTTCCGGAGTGTCGGGGTGCTGACCTTGTAGCGGGCAGCTAGTTGAGCCTCGGAGGGTAGACGTTCGCCAGCTTCCAGACGGCCCGTCGAAATCTGGTTGCGGAGGTCTTCGGCAATGGCGTGCCGGCGGGAAGGGGCGGGGTGCGTCACCACCGGCTCCGCATCCGGAGGGCGACGAGGTGGGTCCGGGCTCGCATGGTCAGTTGCACACCCGTTTCGAAGCGCAGCCGCTTCGCACTGGCCGGGAGTTGAATCAGGTCGATGGCCCGGCACGGCTGCCCGCCGACCTGGATGACGTCGCCGCGCTGCACGCTGGTCGAGATGATCTCGACTCTCCTCGCGATGGGGCCGCGTGGCTTCCATCCGTTCACCGGGCCACCCGCTCCGGGTGCGGGCGGTCGGCCACTGTGTGGCACGAGCAGTCGCAGGCCTCGTAGATCACAGGGACGCCTACCGGTGCCGCGGCGGGGGACGACAGGGCGCATTCGCCGTGGGTGCCGATCGCGCACGAGCTCGACCGGTAGGCGGTCCTCCCGTGCGTGGCATATGAAAGTGCGGGGAGTTGCAGCCCACTGGTGCGGGCGGTGGTGGGGCCCGTACGGTTGTCCACGCTGATCAGCTCCTATCGCTAATGGCCAGGTCCCCGGACGTCGCCCGTCGCGGGGACCGTTCTATGTACGGCGGCCCAGAGGGTGCGGCCGGTCAAGCTGCTGGCGAGGAGCCCGAATCGATCGGCTTCCGCCACGACTTCCAAGACCTCCCGCCACGCTTCGGCGGACAGCGCTTCCGGTACCTCCGTTTCGATCGACGTGTAGCGGACGTGCTCCTCCATCCGCGTGAGCAGCCCCAAGGCGGACAGTCGGGCGGCGATGCCCTCGGCCCGTGTTTCCGATGCGGGCACAGGAAGGCCTCCGTCGCCGGGTGATGACGTTGAGTGAAGCTAGTTAACTAGATTAGAGCTAGTGGACTAGATTTTCTACATGCCTGAGCAGCCGCCTTATCTCCGCGTCGCCGACGTCCTGCGGCAGCGGATCGCGGAGCATGTGTGGACGGCCGGAGATCGGCTCCCCTCCCGCGCCCAGCTCGCCGAGGAGTGCGGTGTCGGCGAGAACGTGGTTCGGCGAGCCCAGGAGCTGCTGATCTCCCAAGGTGTGCTGGAAGGTCGCGCGGGTTCGGGGACGTACGTCGCCGAGCCTCGGCGGCGCGTGCGGGTGGTCCGTTCCTCGGCACGCGAGCAGCCGGGCGGTTCGCCGTTCCGGGCGGACATGCAGGCATTGGGCAAGCAGGGCAACTGGGAGAGCCGGACCGAAGCGAAGGTGCCGGCCCCGGCCGAGATCGCGGTGCGGCTCGGTATCGCCGAGGGCGACCTGTGCGTGCGTACGGTCTACGAGTTCCTTGCTGATGGTCGGCCGGTACAGCTGTCGACGAGTTGGGAGCCGTACGAGCTGACCACGGGCACCCTCGTCGTCCTGCCCGAGGGCGGGCCGCACGCCGGCGTTGGCGTGGTGAACCGGATGGCCGCGATCGGGATCACGGTCAGCCACGCTGTGGAGCAGCCGGAGCCGCGGCAGGCGACTGCTGAGGAAGCATCGCTCCTGGGGATCCAGAAGGCCGCTCTGGTCACGCACATTCGGCGGACGTACTACAGCGATCAGGGGCGGCCCGTGGAGACGGCAAACATCGTCATCCCCGCCGCGCTATGCGAGATCGTCTACGAGATCCCTGTGGGGCGTTAGAGCGCCCAGCGAAGGAGAGAGGAGGTACCCGCTGTGGAGTCGGAGCGCCGGGCTCGCATAGCCGAGCTGGCCGCCACGGCGAGGCCTGTCTGGGCGGAGCACCGAGATGGCGGGGCCCTTCAGGAGTTCCTGAAGGAGATCGGCTGTGACGGCGTGGATGCGGTCATGGTGACCATGCGGGTCGCCGGGTGCGACCTCGGCGAGGCGCAGAGGATGTTCCTCACCACGCCTTGCCGAGCCGCCGAACTCGCCTTCCACGATGAGGTCATGAAAGGCCTTGAACGGTCCCAGGGCGACGTCTGAGCGCGCCAGCCGAATTCCTATCGTGGTGGGCGCCCAGTGAACTGGCGTACGCCTGCACACGCCACCAGTGCGCTGCCATCCTCGGCGAGAAAGACAAGGTAGTACCAGCTGTGGTCGACGGCCATGATCTGTCCGACGCGCACTGGCTGCGCATGCTGGCTGAGGAGCTGCACCGCTCGTTCCAGCCCCAGAGTCTCACCGACACCCCTCCGCCGCATGATCCGCAGCCGGATGCCGAAGACACCTGCATGCCGCTCCGAGGGAGAGGCTCGATCCGATACATCGTGGGTACCGCCGGACTGGAGGGCGGCCAGGGCAGCAACGGATGCCGCATCATCACCAGCCAGTAACCGTTCCAACTGATGCCGTTCCATCGCCACCCCCTGTGGGCATTCTGCGATCCGGCAGCGGTGCGCCGCAACCGCCCGTACCACTCGCCACCGCTGTCCCCCAAGGCTCAGCGAGCATGTACACGCGTGCCGGAACGGGAGGGCTTCTGTGTCGCGGCTGGTTCTCGCCCTATCTGCGTGCGGTCATCAGCCCCACTCTGGGCGTTGGGATGCATCGCGATCGTAGGGGGTCGGGAATGGCCAAGCGACGACGACCTCAGCCTAGGGACAACCGGGGCGGTTCACGACGACCGGCGTCCCTCTCTGGCTTGGCGTCCTAGTGGTGGTCGTGCTGGTGTACTCCTTCCTCCGCTAGCGGCTGAGTTCCGAAGCAGCGCATGCACGGTGACCCTGCGGGCTGTGGTCTATTCGTGGCCTGGCGAGGCAACGGACACCACCCATGGGCCCCTGACCTGCTGAGATGGGTGAGACACACGGGCCCTCCGGAGCCGTGTGCGCAGGTTCGAATCCTGCCGGGGGCACTTCCGGAAAGAGGGTCTGACCAGCGGAAACGCTGATCAGACCCTCTTTTGCTTGGGCCTAAACAGCAACGGCCTACCTTGCCGTTACGTCTCCTGCGAATATCGCTCTGACCTGGGCCTTTCTCGCGCCGGACGCGTAGTGTCCTGTATGTACGATCCCGTTAAATCTGCATCGCGGGACATGCGTGGGACGAAAGAGACTCAGAGGGGGGCGGACAGCGCTCTCTGCCCCCTCTTGACCTGCGCCCTTTCCAGCCAGGACCGGTCAAACGCATACGGAGGGTGGGGCCGTTGCACTTCACATCCCAATCCGCAGACTCCCCTGACACTGACTCCCATGGGGGCGCCCGGGGGATGCGGGAGCCTGGTGAGCCGCTCGGTGCACCACGAAAGGGTTGACGACCTCTCAGCTGTATTCGTCCAGAAGCGCGTCGATGCGGCTGTTGGCGAGGGCCTGGCGGCCGTAGAGGCACTTCGCGTACCGGGTCATGAGCACTTCGACGCTATTGCCCGCCCGTTCGGCGACCTCGGTGGGATCGACGCCGGCGTTCAGCCAGGTGGACAGGGCCGAGTGCCGCAGGTCGTACGGACGGGCAGCCAAGGGCGACGCGCCCAGGTTCGGCGGGAGACCGAATTCGCGGGCCTCGTGCCAGGTGCGGTCGTACGTGCTGGAACCCACGATGCCGCCCTTCTCGTTGAAGAACAGCCGACCGTCGTCCGCGGTACCGAAGGTGTCGACACCATCCCGCCACAGGCTGACGAGCTCAGGCGGGAGCGGCACCGTACGCGTTCCTCCCGGCGGGCGGCCCTTCAGACCTCGCAGGTCGTGGTTGCGTCCGCTGTCGGTCCACTTCTTGCCGACGGAGGGACGGGTGGCGTGCAGGACCACGCTGCCCCACCCTGCCGTCGGCAGGTCGCAGTCCGCCAGCGTGACGGCCACGGCTTCGGTCGGCCGAAGCCCCGCGTAGTACATCCCGGCGAAGAGACCGACCAGCCTCCGCCCCCGCGCCCGCTCGTAGACGCCGATGCAGGAGACCGCACGAAGCAGGTTCCGCGCCTGCACAGGGTTGACGACCACTCGGGGGTCGACCTGCTGGACGGTCTCGGTGATGCGCCAGCTGATGCTGGCCAGGGGATCGGCGCGGAGCCGGCCCAGCTCGATCGCGTACCGCACCGAGTTCACGAGCGTCATGCGCTTGCGCCGCTGTGTTTCGGCAGCCGCGACCGTGCCGTCCCGCTTCAGACGCAGAGCCTGCAGCACGCCTCGTATGACGACCGGGTCCAACAGATCGTCCAGCGGGCGTGAAGCCCGGGCGACCCAGTCCAGGGCGAGCCGCACCTCCGTGGGGGCCGTGCGCGGATCGGGCCGGGGCACCACGAACGCCCAGTTCCGCAGCGCCCGCCGCAATAGCTCATCGTCCGGCCGCCCTCGCGTCCTTCCGAGCATCGCCACACTGATGGAACAGAGGGCGTCGTTGGTCTCGGTCCGGGTCTTCGCCGCGATCTGGCCCCAGCGCGCCTCCAGGTATTCGAGCGCGAAGGCGTACCAGCTGACTCTGATCGAGCCGCGCCCGCCCCTACCCCGACCGAAGTCCTCAGCGGCAGCTTCCCTGACAGCCCGGACCAAAGAGGCCCCGAGCTCGTCGGCCAGAGCCCTGACATCCGCTCCGTCGCCAGCCGTCAGCCCCCGCCGGGGCTTCACCGCCCTCGACCCATACCGCCTGGGCACGCCTCGCACCCGGCCTGACGGACTCCGCATGGCGTTCACCGCCTCTCTCCAGGTCAACACACCGCCTGCGGCAGCCATGCCGACCGGAAAGGCCCCACTCCGGGAGGATGGACGGTAGGATAGGTAGCATGAGTGAGCCTACCGGCAAGTACTCGATCACCATGCCGCGCGACATCGCAGAAGCCGCCAAGGCCCGCAGCGGCCCTTCTGGCTTGTCCGCCTACGTGGCCGCCGCCGTCGCCCGTCAGATCGAACGCGACAACCTCAACGAACTCATCGCCGTCGCCGAAGCCGAGCACGGCCCGGTCACGGATGAGGAGATCCAGTCTCTGCGCGACCAGCTCACCCAGGCACGAGGCATTCAGACGGAGCGCGGAGCGGACGCAGCGTGACCCGCTCCCCTGCTGTCCCCGGCGGCACCCTCGTGCTCGACAGCGAAGGGCTCGCCAAGGCCGTCCTGCGCGACCGCGCGGTCACCACCTGGCTCGCCCTGGCCCGCGCAGACGACCTCCGCGTGATCACCTCGGCGGCCACCCTCGTCGAAGTGGTCCATCCCCGCATCAACCGCGCGGCCCTGGAGTGGACGCTCTCCCGCCTGGTCGTCGAGCCCATCACTGAGCCGATCGCCCGCCACGCCGCCGCTCTGCTCGCCGATGCCGGCCTGCACGGCCACAAGTACGCCATCGACGCCATGCTCACCGCCACAGCCCTGGCCGCGGCTGGGCCAGTCACCATCCTGACCTCAGACCCGGAGGACGTCACCAGACTGTCTGGCGGACTCATCACTGTCATCAAGGTCTGACAAGCGGCTGGCCGTGCGGAAGGTGATCGCGGGTTCCCGAAGACAGAGTCAACCCTTGCCCTGCACCCCCAGCCATGACTCGAAGGCCATCAGCTGCTCGCCCATAGCCCCGAGCGAGTAAGGCGACGACTCGTACTGCACCGACAGATTTACCTCGTAAAGCTTGTACACCGCCGGGGCCGTCTTCCCTGCCATGGATGCCGCCTTCAGGGCCCGCGCCACCCTTTGAAGGTCCGTCCCACGAAGGCCTTCTGTGACCTCTGGCCACACAGTCTCCGCGAGGTGGTCGCACAGCTCCATCAAGAAGCGGCCCGCCCGTTCCGCACGGTCGGAGATCGCTTCCTGTTGCGCCTCACGCATGTGGTCCGCAAGGTGGTCCTTGCGCTCGTCCTCGCTCTCCCATGAGCCGTCGTCGTAGATCTTCTTCCAGATGCTCTCGGCCCGATCCATCGCTTCCTGGAATTCTTGGTCGAGTTCTTCTTGGGTGAGCGTGGGATGCGATGCCTCGACGCCCTTCAGACCGCTCATGAGCGCGTCTACAGACACCGCCGGGAGAGCCAGTCCGTCTCGTACCGCAGTCAACAGCGCGACCGTGTCGACAGCACGCAGAGCCTGTTCGCTGTCGACCAGACTCCACAGTTCGTCGGCGCATCGTCCGACGGCGGAATAGTTGTGATCAGCGATCTCTACGTCGAGCTCCCCTGAGAGATTGAGGAGCGCCTCGGACACGCTTGCAATCTCATCCATGGCATTTTCGATCTCCTCGTCGATTTTCTCGACCACTCTCAACGCCTCTTGCGCCTCCGTGACCTCACGTTCCAACCGGGCAACGCGATCCGCGAGTTCACCCATCCTGCCTCCTCCTGTTGTCGTGACGTCATGCGTGACGGTTGCTGGACCGGGTCAGTCCGTCGCTGCCCAAGCCCGGCTGAGAGCAGGAAAGGGCTGGGCTCCCCTGCCCAGGACACGTACAGGCCGTCGCGGGCCCGGGTGCAAGCGACGAAGAGCAGGCAGCGCTCGGCGAGAAGGTCGGCCTCATGCTGGAGGCGATCCGTATCCGCCGGCGTCACCGCTTTGAGGTAGGGAAGGGCTCCGTCATGGGCGCCGACCACGGCCACGCAGCGGTACTCCAGGCCCTTGAACGCGTGCATGGTGCCCACGTTCACCGCGGCGGGCACCGCGGGCCGGTCGGCTCGCAGCCGCTGCGCGGGGATGCCAGCTGCCGTCAAGCGCTCGGCTGCCTGGTCGCAGGTGCGGTTGAAGCGGGCGCTCACGCCGATGTCCTCAGGGGCGACCCCCGTGTCCAGCCATCGCCGGACACGTCGGACGAGCGCGTCCAGTTCGTCCTCCACGGAGGTGGCCGCGTGTGTTTCGGGGCCGTTCCCGTGCAGGGCGGACCGGTAGCCGAGCAGGGTTTCGTTGCGGGCGTCGTCCGCCAGCTCGGCGAAGGGACGCCCGGTCAAGATGGCGGTGGACCAGCTCAGGATCTCGTGGGTGGAGCGGTAGTTCTTGCGCATCTTGGTCGATCGGCCCGCGACCTTGATCCCGACGGCCTTGAGGGAGACCTTGCTGTCGTAGATCCGTTGATGCGGGTCGCCGGCGATGAACAAGTCGTCGGGGCGGACCGGAGCGGCGGCGCGGAGGAGCCGCCACTGGGCAGGATGCAGATCCTGGGCTTCGTCGATCATGATGTGCCGGTAGCGCGGTCCGGATCGCTCCAGCAGATCCGCGGCCTCGACGCAGGTCCCGAGGAAGGTCCGCAGCCCGTCGGAGGTGAGTCGGGCGGTGAATTCCTCGACTGCGCGCCACACCGGAGGCCGGGCGGAAGGCGGCAGCGCACTGCCGCGTCCTTTCCGCTCGGCGGCTTCGTACTGTTCGTACGTGCGGAGGTTCTGGGCGAGGACGACGTGCCGAAACTCCTGGGCGAGGAACTGCGGACTCCCGGTGAATCCGGCCGCCTGGGCAGCCCGCTGCCAGCGGCCCGCTTCCTCATTCCCGCGCAACGGCCTGCGGGAGGTGGACACCACACGCCCAGCGAACGCGTCGACGGTCATGATGTCCACCCGGTCCCGGAGCGTCTCGTCGTCGACCAACTCGGCGAGCCCGACACGCAGGGCCGCCACCAGCGCGTTGGTATAGGTGGTGAGCAGAATGCGGTCGCCGTCGCGGAGGTGGCCGAGCAGGTGCCGTACACGGTGGAGGGCGACGACCGTCTTCCCCGTACCAGGGCCCCCGGTGACCTGGGCCGGTCCTGAGTAGGAGGGCCGGTAGGCCACCTTGCGCTGGGAGGGGTGGAGGAAGACCCGCCACGCGGCGAACGGCTTGTCGAGGATCTCGCGGAGCTCCTCGGAGCCGGTGACCAGGGCAATGCGGGTACGGGTGCGGCGGATCGCGGAGTCGTAGTCGGTCGGGTTCACGAGTTCCGCGCCGGCAGTGGCGGCCAGGTTGAGCGCCACCACGTCCCGCCACACCTCCTCCACCGTGAATCCTGACGCGAGGTACTCCAGAACCTCGCGCTGGTCCTGGGGGAAGAAGGGCGCGAACGCCTCCAGCTGTTCGAGAGTGGTCAGGACCCGTGCCTGGTGCAGGGTGGTCTCGTCGATGCCCAGGGCGGCCAGGTCCCCGTCGGAGAACGCGGCGTAGAGGCGTTGCGCGGGTTCGGGCGCCACCCGTTCGTAGGCAGGGGTGAGTTCTTCCAGGACGGCGATGTCACGGATCTCGACGGCCTGGGTAACGGTATTGATGCTTGCCTTCTGCTTGACCGCCCAGGCGTTGGCCTTGTCGTGCGGAAGCACCCGCAGCGGGACGTACGTGTCCCCGCTGTCGGGCACGAGCACGACACCACGGGCGCCCCGGTCGATCCGGATGGTCCGGATGTGCCGGTCACGATCCCCTTCGAGGGACTCCAGCTTCAGACCGGGGTCCTTGAACAGCTGGTCCAGAGTCAGCCGTTCGAATTTCTCCCAGGCGTCGAACACCCCTTGTCGGACGGTCCCCTGAAGCTTGGGGAGCTGCGCGCAGAAAGCGATGTCGAAGGCGAGGCGGGGCATAGGGTCGGTGGTTCTCCTCACAGGCTGCGAGGCGGGCAGCCGAGCGCACGCCTCGCCCTCGTGCGTCAGTCGTCTTCGGAGCCCAGCCCGGGCTCTTCGAGCCCGTTGAGGACTCGCCAGGCAAGATCAGCGAGCGTCTCGCCGGTGGGGGCAACCCATCGGGCTGTGCCCTGGTTCGCCACGGGTCGTTCCTCCCATTCGGCGAGCTTCCACATGTGGGTGATCAGTCCGGAGGGCGAGTACCGCTTGCCGTCGGCCGCCCACAGGACCGGCTTGGTCCGGTGCTTCGCCCAGGTCGCACGAGAGCGCTTCTCGTCCTGGGCGAGCCAGTCCCGGAGAGCATCCGCTTCCATCGGATACGCGGTGGTGAGGGTCAGCGGGTCGCCTTCCTCCAGCACTCCCTGGTCGATGAGCACATGCACGGCGTTGGGACGTCGGGGCTTGCGCTGGGTCGGGATCCGCCGGTATTTGTCGCGCGTGACCCGGTCCTGCGGGTCTGCGGCACCGGCGAGGACCCGGCCGGCGACTTCGCGGGCGCGGGCGACGTCCGCGCACACCCCACGGATCTGTGATCGCTCGCCGTACAGCTCGTCGATGACGGCGGCGACGGCGGGAAGCAGTTCCTTGATCAGGTCGGGCACGCGCGGGAGGGCTTCGGCCGACCATTCGAGCTGAGGGTCCGGTTCGTCGATCGATTCGGTGTCCAGGCGCTGGAAGACCAGGTGGGCCAGCAGGTAAGCCCCGTTGTCGATGAGGGCGGCGCCCCGCCCCTCGTAGCGCGGGCGCAGGGCGTGAAGGGCACTGCGTACGGCGCGCAGGACCCGCACGCTGTTCCACAGGAGATATACCCCCGGCTGGGGCCGGAAGAGGACGTCGTAGATGCCCTGGGAGCCGCGCTCCCACAGGACGTCGAGGGTGGTGGCCATACGGGCCGCGTACTGGCTGTCGGGGTGCGCGCATGCCAGGGCGCACGCCGCCTCGACCACCGAGCAGCCGGTGGCCTCCGGAGGCTCCAGTTCGCCGCGTCGGACGCTGTAGTCGAGTCCGAGTTCGGCCCGCATCTCCTCCAGGATGGCGGCCTGTACGGGGTCGAGCGTGATGAAGTCGCGTGCTTCCACCCGGTTCTGCCGATTGGTGGCTTGGGTGGCCCTCTTGGCGAAGTCGACGGCCTTGCCCGTCACGATGATCCGTACGGGAACCTGCGCGGATGCCGCCCCTTCGTCGGCGGCGATCGCGTCTGCCACGGATCGGACGGTCTGGGCGCCGTTCACGACACTGGCGTTGTGGAGCTTGAGCGTCAGCGGGTATGCGTGGGGCGTCCGCATCGACTGATAGGTCTTCTCCACGGACTCGCACAGGACGGTGATGCCGTTGTTGAAGTAGAGGAAGTGGGCCGGCTCTTCCGTGAGTGTTTCGATCAGCTCGTTGTTGATCGAGGTCCTGCCCAACGGGTTTCGGATGTTGAGGTTGAACAGGTTGGACCCGTGCGCGGCCCATTCGGCGACGTGCTCCGCCGAGACCACGCCCTGGTAGGAGTCGTAGGGGGTGCTGACCCCGAACCAGGGAAAGAGGACGGTCGTGAGCTCTACCGGCTTGGGAGCCAGGTCCTCCCGCACCGAAGCCCATACGTCTGGGGCGAGGATGATTCGGTGGTCGAGGAGTTCACCGAACCGGTTGAACTCCTTCTCCCCGTTGACCAGCGCGTGCCTGAAGCCTTCGATGACCTCGTCCGTGCGCATGAGGACGACGACCTGCGTGACGGGCACGGGCCCCTTCGACATGACGGCCTTCGCCTGCTCCGCCAGCTGGCGCCCGCGCGGGTTGAACGGCGAGAAGTCCTCGTCGTCGATGAGGCGCAGGCCCGCCAGCAGTTCGAGGACGGCATCCCGCTCGCTCTTGGCCTTCCCGTACTGGCTCCACTTCGCCTGGACGAGGTAGATGTGCGGGTCGGGTCCGTCCACCACCGCGATAGCGTCGATGCCCTGGTCGGCGATGCCGTCTATGACGGTGTCCGCGGCTTCCTGCGGGCTGAAGCCGGTGACCATGCGGACGGCTTGCGCGGTCAGCGCCCTGGACAGCAGGCGCGGTTCACGTTCCCGAGGCGACTTGTCCTCCAGGTCACCGACGTGGAGGAGGCCCGGGTCCACGTAGACGCTCCGGAGTGCTTGCTCCACCTGGCGCACTTGGAGCGCGACGCTCTCACCCCCGCCTGCGGCCTTCTTCCCGGTCATCGCCTTGCCCTTCCATCAGCCTCTTCTTCCTCAACCCAGTACGGCCGAGGGAACTCCACACGATCAACCATGTCCCGCAGGTTGATCAACTTTCTTCCGTCCCGTCGAGGTCGAGGCGGATCAAGGTCAGGGCCTCGGCGATCTCCGCCGTCATCTCGTCCCCGGGCCCGTAGACCAGAACAAGATCGGCGTGGAGTGGTTCAAGCAGGGCGCGGGCCTCGGCCGTCCGGCCCTGCGCGAGCAGCAGCATGCCGATGTCGCGGCGCAGCTCGATGGCTTCCTCGCTCGCGTCGCTGTCGACGGACCGGACGATGCCCAGCACCGCTTGCAGCGTGGCGAGGGCCTCCGTCACCTGGCCGAGTTCGGCGCGGCAGCGGGCGGCCTGAGCCCGGCATGCGCGGGCCTGTTCGCTGGTGGGGCCGTTGATGCGGCCGTAAGCGTCGGCCAGCGCGGCGAATTCGGGCAGGGCGGTGCGGTAGTCACCGCCGAGGAGCTGGATGGCTGCCCGCTGGGTGCGCAGCTCCAGCACGGGCCGGCTCTCCGTGCCGAGCAGGCGGGCGGCCGGTTCGATGACCTCGCTCAGCACCTCGGCGGCCTGCGCGAACCGCTCCTCCTCCAGGAGGGCGGCCGAGTGCGCGTACGCGTCCTTGATCTCGGCCCGCATCTCGGCCGGTACGGGGAGGGGCCCGGCGACCTGGACCTCCGGCACAGGGCCGCCGGCCACACCCCGCGCACTCTGAGGCCGGGCGAGGGGAGCGTACGGGTTGCGGAACAGCCCGGTCGGGTCGGGCGCACCGGCCGGCCCGGCCTCGTCGGGTGCCGGTGCCTGGCCGGCCCCGGGGAGGAAGGGCCGAAGTCGCTCGTACACCTCCTGGATGTCGGCGGGCCGCGCTTCGGGGGCCTTGCGCAGCAGGTGCAGGACGAGCTCCTCCAGCGCGGTCGGCACCTCGGGACGCAGCTGCCGCAACGGGGCCGGGGCTCCGGTGACGTGCTGGTACATGAGCAGGAACTCGCTGTCTGCCTGGAACAGCACCCGCCCGCTGAGCAGTTCGTGCAGCACGCACCCGAGCGCGTACAGGTCCGTCTGCGGGGTGATGCGGCCACCGCGGACCTGCTCGGGCGCCATGTACTGGGAGGTTCCGATGGGCGTCCCGGTAGCGGTGAGCTTGGTCGCGTCGGTGCGCAGGATGGCGGCGATGCCGAAGTCGAGGACCTTCACCGTCCCGTCGCGGGCGACGAGGATGTTGCCCGGTTTGAGGTCCCGGTGGATGGCCGGCACCTCGTGGGCGTGCGAAAGGACCGTGGCCACCTGGGCGACCACGGCCACGGCCCAGCTCACCGGCAACGGGCGGGCCGGGTCCACATAGCCGGACAGCTGGACGCCCTCGACCAGTTCCATGACGAGGAACAGCCGCTCCTGGGTGTCGTCGAGCACCGCGTCGTACACCTGAGGTACGCCCGGGTGCTGGATCCGGGCGGTGATCCGTGCCTCGCGCCGGAACCTCTTGGCGAACTCCTCGGCGAGCTGGGGTGAGGTGACCGCCTGCTGTCGGATGAGCTTCACCGCGACGGGCCGGTCCAGCACGGCGTCATAGCCGCGCCAGACGTCACCCATGCCACCGTGGCTGATTTCCTCCAGGAGTTCGTACCTCCCGGCGATCACCTGCTGCGACACCTTGCTCCGCCCCCGTCGCGTCCGCGCGCCGGCGTACGTGTACGGGTGGTGTCGGCCGGCCCGACGTTCCGGAACCAGTCTGCGGGGCGCGGCGATCTTCCGTCCAGTGAAGTTGGGCGGGTACGTCGGCTATGGCCGAGAAGGGTCCCTGGCGTCGCGGTCCGGTCGGGTGTAGCCGTACTCGGCCCATACGGTCTTGCCGGGGGTCCCTCCGGGGCGGAAGTGCCACCCCCATCGGTCCGCGAGGGCCGCCACCAGGAGCAGACCGCGCCCGTCGGTACGGTCCGGGCCCGGTGGGCGGGTGGCGGGCTCGTGGAGGCGTTCACCGCGGGTGTCGGTGACCTCGACGCGTACGGTCGCGGGGTGGTGGGCGGTGAGCCGTACGCGGAAGTCCCGGCCGGGGACGCGGCCGTGACGAACGGCGTTCGGGGCGAGTTCGGCCACGAGCAGGGTGAGCGTGTCGTGCGCCTCGGTGCCATAGGGGACGCCCCAGGCGTGCAGCCGCTCGCCGCACAGTCGGCGGGCAAGGCGGGCGCCGCGCGGGGTGGAGCTGAAACGCATCTCGAAGTGGTGGGTGGGGTGCGGGGGTTGGGTGGTGGGAGTGGCGTGGGTGGGGTTGCTCGTCATGACTCCACGGTGGATCGCGGTGGGCGTAGCGTGGCCACGGGTGACGCGCCGTCGTGTTCGGCTTGTACGCGGGGCGCTGACGCCCTGTACGTGTGCGGAAGGGTGACGGCGATGGCGGACGATGACGGGTCCGAGCGGGAGCCGGTGGGGCAGCGCCCGGAGGAGGAACCGGGTCAGGGCGTGGTGACGGCGTTCGGGCGGCAGCTGAAGCTGTTGCGGATCCGGGCCGGGCTGGAGCGGGCGGAGTTCGGGAAGCTGGTGGGGTACGCGGCGCAGTCGGTGGCCTCGTTCGAGCAAGGCAGGCGGATCCCGCCGCCCGGGTTCATCGACAAGGCGGATGACGTGCTGGACGCGGGTGGCATGTCGAAGGTGCTGAAGGAGGAGGTCGCGCGGGCGCAGTACCCGGCTTTCTTCCGGGACGCGGCCCGGCTTGAGGCGTCGGCGCTCGCCCTGTGCGTGTACGCCGCGCTCGCCGTCCCCGGCCTTCTGCAGACAGAGGAGTACGCGCGGGCGGTCTTCCGGATGCAGCGCCCGCTGCTCGATGACGCCGTCATTGAACAGCGCCTTGAATCGCGTCTCGCGCGGCAGCAGATCTTCGGTCGGCGCCCCGCCCCGCTGTTGAGCTTCGTCATCGAGGAAGTGGTGCTGCGCAAGCCGATCGGCGGGCAGGAGGTGCTGCGCGGCCAGCTGGAGCAGATCCTTCTCGTGGGCCAGGAACGGAACATCGAGATCCAGGTCATGCCCACCGACCGCGAGGACCACGCCGGGTTGAGCGGGCCGTTCAATCTGATCGACGCCGCGAACGGCCAGCGCATCGCCTATACCGAGGTCCAGGACGACAGTCGCCTGTACACCGGGACGGGCAAGGTCCGTGAGTTGGAAGCCCGTTATGGCATCCTGCGCTCACAGGCCCTGACGCCGAGCGAGTCGATGGCCTTCGTCGAGAAACTGCTGGGAGAGAGATGAGCATGCGTCGCACCGCACCCAAGGTGGCGGAATCGGCATGGTTCAAGAGCAGCTACAGCGGCGGCGGTGGCGGCGAGTGCGTCGAGGTGGCCGCCGCGTCCGGCGCCGTGCACGTACGGGACTCCAAGCGGCTCACCGGACCCGTACTGACCGTGGGACCCGCCGCCTGGGCCGGGTTCGTGGAGCTGGCGGCCGAGCCCCGGATTTAGCCGAGCGCGGCACGAGGCCCGCGTACACCGTGACGGTGTACGCGGGCCCGCGCCGACCACTACGCGGCGTCGTCCACGCCCTCCTCGCGGCGGATCATCCGCCACGCGGCGCGGCGGGCGCTGCGGTCGAGGCTGGACTTGAAGTTCCGGTCGGCGCCGAAGTACTGGCGGCCGATGCCGGCGATGGTGTCGATGTGGTCGGCCATCTTGTCGGCGAAGACCTTGTCGAACACCTTCCCGAAATTGTCCTCGTCGTTGACGACGGCGGCGGCCCGTACCTTCGCGTCGGCCTTGGCCTCCTCGAAGGGACGGATGACGTCCTGCTCGGTGAAGTCCGTACCGAACTTGGCGTTGAACTTCTCGATCAGTTCCGACAGGAGCGACTTCTCGGCCTCCTTGGCTCCGCCTTCGCCCTCGCCGAAGCCCGGCAGCGTCGCGGACCCCTCGGGGGTGAGGGAGACGTCATGTTCGCCGGTCTTCTGGACCCGCAGGTGGCTGAGGTCCACCTCGCCGATGTCCACGCCGCCGTCGGTGCGGCCGCGGAGCCGGGTGAGGAGGTAGCGGCCGTAGAGGTGCAGCCTCTCCAGGTCGGGGTCGTGGTACGGGACGATCTGGGCGAGGAAGCCGTACTTGCGGACGTAGTCGTTGAGGTCGGCGCGGAAGTCCTCGGCCGTCTTGACCTCGTCCTCGTCATCGTCGTTGTCGCGGAGGGCCTCGTAGCGGGTGACGGCCGGGGAGAGCTGCCGGTACAGCTCGGCGTGCAGCTTCTCCCACTTGGCCTGGGAACCCGCCGCCTTCTCCTTCGCCTCGAAGTAGGCAGTGGCGAACTCGTCCATCTCCGCCTCGGAGATGATCGGCGCCGACATGACCCGGCTCTGGGCGGTGTAGAGGAGATTGGGGTCCGAGGGGAGGGTTTCCGTCTGCTCGAAATACGGGCGGAAGGCCTCCTTGATATCCTCGGCGTCGTTGGTGAAGTCCAGGACGGCGAGGTCGGCCTGCGACTTGCGTTCGGCGGTGCGGTTCAGCCGGGAGAGGGTCTGGACGGCCGAGATGCCGGTCAGCTTCTTGTTGACGTACATCGTCGTCAACAGGGGTTGGTCGAAACCGGTCTGGTACTTCTCGGCGACCACCAGGATCTTGTACTCCCGCTGACCCTTCGCGCCGGCCTTCACCGCCTTGTCGTCGGCGCGCGTGTAGCCGAACGCCTTGGGCAGCGCGCTCTCGGCGATGCCGCCGTTCTCCTTCGGCTCGGTGGTCTCGTCCCCGTCGATGGTGAGCGAACCGGAGAAGGCGACGAGGACTCCGAGGTCCGGATACCTGGTGTGGTAGTCGCGGTCCTCGATGTAGCTCTTGATGGCGCGCGCCATCTGGACGGCCGAGTGCCGGGAGGCGGTCACCACCATGGACTTGGCGCGCCCGCCGAGCCGGCCCCGGGTGTGGGTGACGAAGTGCTCGACGATCACCTGGGCGTGCTGGGAGACGGTCGAGTCGTGGGTGAGCGCGTACCGGGCGAGGAGGGAGTTCGCCTTGGAGGGGTCGACCTCCAGCTCGTCGCGGTTCTGGTTGACCAGCTTCCAGTACGTGCCGTACGTGACGTAGTTGCGCAGGGGGTCGAGGATGAACCCTTCCTCGATGGCCTGGCGCATGGAGTACGTGTGGAACGGGCGGTAGGCCGCCTTGCCGTCGACCTGGTCGGCGGTGCCGAAGAGTTCGAGCGTCTTGGCCTTGGGGGTGGCGGTGAAGGCGAAGTAGGAGAGGTTGGCGGCCTTGGAGCGGTCCTCGGCCTTCTTCTTGAGCTGCTCGGTGACGGTGAGCGTGGTCGCGCCAGCGTCCTCGGAGTCGGAGTCCAGGCCGAGGTCGCGGAGGGCGGCACGTACGGAGGTGGCCGCGTCCCCCGACTGGGAGGAGTGGGCCTCGTCCACGATGATCGCGAAGGTGGTGCCCTTGATCTCGGTCGGGTTGCGCTGGATGTAGTCGAGCAGCGCGGGGAACGAGTACAGGGTGACCGTGACGATCTTGCCGGTGTCACGCGAGAGGGCTCGGGCGAGCTGTTCGCTCTTGGCCCCGTGCTTCTCGTCGATCTTGACGACCAGGCCGTCCGTCTGGGAGAAGCTGCCGACCGTCTCGCGGAGCTGGGCGTCCAGGTTCCGGCGGTCGGTGATGACGATGACCTTGTCGAAGACGGGTTCGCCCGGCTTGATGAGTCCGGCGGTCAGGGCCTCGGTGTTGAGGGTGCGGGGGTCGGTGTCGGCGTGCAAGTCGGAGAGGCGGTGGGCGAGCCATCCGATGGTGTTGGACTTGCCGGAGCCGGCGGAGGCCATGATCAGGTAGTCCTGCCCGGCGCCGTGGGCGGCGGCGTGGGCGGTGATCTTCTTGACCACGTCCCACTGGTGGTAGCGCGGGAAGATCGTGGTGCGGGTGGCGGCTCCACCGCCGGGGGTCTTCGCCTTCGGTTTGGCCTGGTGGACGAAGCGCTGGAGGAGGTCGAGCCAGTTGTCCCGGGCCCAGACCTGCTCCCAGAGGTAGGAGGTCGCGTACTGACCGAAGGCAGTGGGGGCCGGGTTTCCGGCGCCTCCGGGGCGGCCGGGGCCTTCGGAGCCGGTGTTGAAGGGGAGGAAGCGGGTGTTCTTGCCCTTGAGGGCGGTCGCGACGAAGACCAGGTCGGGATCGACTGCGAAGTTCGCGACGACCCGGCGGGTGAAGATCAGCTCGGTCGGGTCGCGGTCGGTGCGGTATTGATTGATGGCGTGCTCGACGCCCTGCCCGGTGAGCGGATTCTTGAGCTCGGCGGTGGCGACGGGGATGCCGTTCAGGAACAGGGTGAGGTCGAGCTTGTGGTTCCAGTCGAGCTGCTTGGTGGCGTAGATCAGCTCGCGGACGACGGTGAGGCGGTTGGCCCGGTAGCCGTCGAGGACGGAGTCATCGGGGACCAGGTTTGGCTTGAAGTAGGCCACCCGAACGAGTACGCCCCGGTCCTTGACGCCGTTGCGGAGGACGTGGAGCAGGCCATCGTTGGCAATGGCCTGGTCGAGGCGGCGGGCAAAGCCGCGCTGCGCCTCGTTGGCATCGCCGTAGATGGTGCGGAGCTCGTGCCACTCCTCGGCCTGGGTCTTGCCGATGAACTCGAAGAGCTCCTGGGTGTCCAAGCCGAGGTCGGCTTGGTAGCCGGCGCGGCTGGCCTCGCGCCAGCCGCGCTGGGTGAGCGCGGCGACTATCGCGGAGCCGAAGGCGGACTCGTCATGGACGGCGCTCATGCGGTGATTCCCTCCGTTACGTTCCGCCCACTGGCGGTGGACACGTCGAACTGGCCGGTGACGGCGGCGGTGATGAGCGCTTGGCGGCGCTCGGCAAGCAGACCCATCTGGCACTCGATAGCTGCATTGACGTGGTGGAGATTTCTCTGATTGCTTTGCACAAGTTCCGCAATGGCCAATTGCTTATCCATTGGGGGAGTCGGTACGCGAACTGAAGCCACTTGGCCCTCACCGATCGAAGGAACAGGTCCGGGATTGGCAAGCTGCCCCATATCCAAGAGGGACAGTACGGCTCTCCAGTAGTGCGGTTCCCCATCGGCGAAACTAATCGCGCGCACATTATCATCGATGATCGCTGGCCGGGTTGTCACACGACGACGGTTGAGCAATAGAGCTGCCCCTACTCGCGCATAGAGGATGGAGCCACTGGGTACAATCCGCGCCCCAAGCCTCCGAGCAGTGTCGCGCGTGATCCAGTTCTCCGCAGTTCCCAAGTTCCCAACCTCATCCGCCAGTTGAAAATCGGAAACTTTAATAAAAGGGAAATCCCCTTCACTAAGGCCTTGATATTCATGGGGGAACGTAGTCCCCATGGCGAATCGGGCGATTCTTCCGATGGTGGGCGCTTTCCAGCCGTGCGGCAAGGACCCCAACCACGTGGACCGTCCACAGTTCGATGATCCACCCACAAACTGGGCATGAAGGAAAGATTGATTCCGCTCACGCCATAGCCGCGACTGCTCCTTTCGCAGCTCCATGAGGCCACCGATTCGGGCGGTCTCGGCGTCGAGGAAGTCGGCAATTCGGCACTGCTCATCAATCTGCGGGCTCGGCAAATTCAGGTTCCCGACCTGCTCAAAATTCAGACCTTCGCGATTCCCGCCGACTTGGAGCTCGCGGATCTGCTCTTGCGCGGGGCGCGAACCAAGCGCGTAGGCCAGATACCGTGAATCGAATTCTACTGTCGGACGAATGATGCACACATGCTGATTGACATTTGCTTCACCCAGGACATCCGGAGCCCAAGCGACTCGACCGAGCGATGCCCCGGTGATGTTAAGAAGTACATCACCAGGCTCTACTCGTGTGTTCCGCATCTCCTCGTGCGTCGCACTGTCGATATAGGCAACATCGTCAAGCCGGAGACCGCCAAAATGAACGTTTTGGCTTCGCAAGAAAATAACGCCAGCGCTCACGTAATTCTCAGATCCGCCGCCAGGCGTCTTCCCGCTGCCGATCTTCAGAGCGCCCCACTTGAGTGGACGGGTACCCCAGCGCGACGCATAGGAAACGCTCATTCCGTCACCTCACCAAGCAGTGCCTGAATTTCCGCCTCCAGAGCCTTTAGTTCCGCGTCGATCTCCGTCAGCGGCCTCGGCGGCTCGTACACGTAGAAGTGCCGCGTGAACGGGATCTCGTAGCCGATCTTCGTCTTCGTGTGGTCGATCCACGCGTCCGGGACGTGCGGGTGCACCTCGCGCTTCAGGTACTCCTCATTGTCCTCGCCCAGTGGGACGTTCTCGTAGTCCCGGAGATCTGCGTCCGGTTCCGGCTCGCCCTTGATCTTCTGAACTTCGCCCTCGGGGTCTCGGACGCCAATCGTGTCCCGTACCGCCTTAACGAAGGGGGCTCCGGTCGGCCAGAGGAGGCCGGCGCCGACGACCGCATCCTTCAGGGCGACCAGGGCGTCGGACTTCTTCGACCACGTCGAACCCAGCAGGGTACGGACGGCGGCAACGAAGGAATCCGCGTCCGCCAGCTTCTGGATCGGCTTCGCGGCGGCCAGGGCGGTCGCCGTCTCCTCCGTGACCTCGAACCGGAGCTTCAGCGGGCGCTCGACCGTGATGCGCTGGTAGCCGAAGGTATCGTTGTCGAAGACCTTGACCTTGGCATGCAGGGGGTGGGCGGGATCGGCCGCGACCTGCACCGCCTCCTCGTACAGGCGGGTCACGTCCGCGATGTGCTGCTTACCCAGCTCCTTGCGCTTGTCGCCCAGCGACTTGCGCATCTTCTGGAACTGGTCGCGGGCGTCCAGCAAGACGACCTTGCCCTTGTGGTCCGGGGCCTTGCGGTTCGTAAGGATCCAGAAATATGTCGAAATGCCCGTGTTGTAGAAGAGTTGGTCCGGCAGGGCGACGACCGCCTCCAACCAGTCGTTCTCCAGGATCCAGCGGCGAATCTCGGACTCGCCAGAGCCCGCCGCGCCACTGAAGAGGGGTGAGCCGTTGAAGACGATGGCGATACGGGAGCCGCCCCCGCCCTTCACGCCCAGCGGCTTCATCATCGAGATCATGTGCTGGAGGAAGAGGAGCGAGCCGTCACTGATACGCGGCAGGCCCACGGCGAAGCGGCCGGCCTCGCCCAAGTGCTTGTGCTCGTACTCGACCTCGTCCTTGACCTTCTTCCACTCCACGCCGAACGGCGGGTTGGCCAGGAGGTAGTCGAACTTCTCGCGTCCCTGGCCGGGGTCGCTCAGGGAGTTACCGAAGGCGATGTGCTCCGGGTCCTGACCCTTGATCATCAGGTCGGACCGGCAGATGGCCCAGGACTCCGGATTGAGCTCCTGGCCGTAGACCTCCACCGTGGCGCCCTTGTTGTACTTCCTAATGCGCTCCTCGGCTGCGGACAGCATTCCACCGGTGCCACAGGCGGGGTCCATGACTGTGCGGACCACACCCGGAACGCTGAGGGCATCTCCATCGGGTGCGGTCAGGAGGCTGACCATAAGCTCGATGACCTCGCGGGGGGTGAAGTGCTCACCCGCCGTCTCATTGGACTGCTCCGCGAAGCGGCGGATCAGCTCCTCGAAGATGTAGCCCATGTTGTGGTTGGGCACGCGCTCGGGATGGAGGTCCAGGTCCGTGAACTTGCCGATGACCTTGTAGAGGAGGTCGGCGCCGCCGAGCCGCTTGATCTGCTGAGAGAACTCGTACTTGTCAAGGACCTCACGGGCGTTCTCCGAGAAGGCGCCCACGTAGATCTGGAGGTTCTTCGCCGCGCTCTGCGGATCCGCCGCGATCTTCTTCAGCGTCAGGTCGCTCTTGTTATAGAACGAGTGCCCCGATGCCTTGCGCAGGAAGTAGTCCGGGTCGATGTCCAGGTCCTTGTACTGAGCCGCGACCTCCGAGACCTGCGCCCGGGTCGGCTCCAGGACGCATTCCAAGCGGCGCAGCACAGTGAACGGCAGGATGACCTTGCCGTAATCGGACTGCTTGTAGTCGCCGCGCAGGAGGTCTGCGACGGACCAGGCGTGGTTCGCCAGTTCCGTGTGCTTACTGCTGTTCAAGGGGTTCCCCGGTTTCCTTCCGGACCGTCCCGCCCAACCGGCGCGGGTGCGGACAAGTTTGGTCGCTCTGTACGAGGTTCAGGTGCGGTTCAGGCCGGATCGGTGGCGGCCACGGCCGCGGTCGGGATCAGTGCGCCGCCCGTGAGGCCGCCGGTCAGCAGGGCGGCCGTCTCCTCCGCGAGCCAGGCCGCTCTCCGGGCCCGCGTCCGAAGTTCGTGGACGTGGCGGAACGCCTCGCCGTAGCGGCGTTGTTCGTCCAGTGGAAGGAGGGGGATCCGTAGCCGGCCCGGTACGACGTGGCGGACCGTGCTGCCCGTAGCGGCCCCGGCGAGGTTGTCTGCCGCGTCGATGAATCCGGCCAGGAACCAGGGATCCAGGCGGGTCGGGTCCGGCCGGAGCAGGTGGACATGGGGGCCGAGGAGCGCGCCCGCGTCCACCTCGTCGGCGACCCGAGCCATCGGGCCGGTACCGGCCGCGATCCCCCGTACGAGGACGTCGCCCACGGCGATCACAGGTGCGATCTCGGAGCGGAGTTCGGCCGAGGTACCGGTCGGGCCGGTGCCGCGCGCGATGTCCCCGGCGGTGAGGACTACTGGTAGCAGCGGGGCGGCGGGAACACCGTCAGGCTCAGCGCCCTTCGGGTCCGGGACCGTGCGAAGCAGGGTCAGGGCGCCGCCTCGGACGAGGTCGGAGGCGGTCGCCGTACGCCATTCGCGGGCCAACGGACCGGGTTCGCTCCAGCCGGTCAGGTCCGCCGCACGGAGGAGGGACTTGGCGGCTTCGGTCAGCTCCCGGCGGCTGGTGTGCGTACGGGCGGACAGCTCGGCCGGGTCGACATCCGTACGGGAAGCGTGGACCTGGCGGGCGGGGGTGAGGTCGACGAGGTCGTCGAGGAGGTCGACCACGGGGACCGCGCGCGCCGCGCCGGACTCGGCGGCGAATCCGTCCGAATCGGCGGTGAAAGCTTCCCAGTGTGCGAGAGTCCGGGCCGTCAGGCCGGCCCAGTCGATCGGGGTCCGGGAAGAACCCGTACGCGAGGCGCCCGTACGCGAAGTGCCGGTATGCAGGGAGTCCGACTCCTGGACCCCGGCGCCCGGCGAGGGAGACCCGGCCGCGTCGACGAACAGGACGGACTTGCGCTCCGGGCCGCCCGGCTCGGGCCGGCGCAGTACCCACAGCTGCAAGCCCACGTGCAGCGGCGGCGCAGCCCCGGCCGGGAGGGCCAGTACGGCCCGTACGGCGCCTCCGCGCACCAGCTCCGCCCGCACCCGGCGCCCGGAGGGGCGGGAGGACGTGGCGGGCGGCAGGATCAGTACGGCCCAGCCTCCGGGGCTGAGGTGGGCGAGGCAGTGCTGCACCCAGGCGAGCTCGGACTCCAACCGGCCCGGCACTCCGTACGCCCAGCGCGGGTCGTAGGCGAGCTCGTCGTGGCCCCAGTCGCGATCTCCGTACGGCGGGTTGCACACCACGGCATCCGCCGTCAGGCCGGCGAAGGCATCCGCGCGCAGGCTGTCCCCGATGCGTACGGCTACTTCGGCCTGTGGCGCGGCGAGGCTCAGCCCGGCCGTGGCGCGCTGGGCCTGAACGGGTACGGAGTCCTGGCCGAGGAGGGTAGTGGCGCCGCGTCCAGCGGCGGCTGCCAGAAGCGTGCCACTGCCGCAGGCAGGGTCCAGCACGCGCGCGACCTCTGCGGGGAGCAGTTCCGCGACCAGGCGCGCCAAGGGTTCGGGAGTCCCGTAGACGCCGGTCGCGGCGCTGTCCTCCAGTTCTCTTTCCGCGAGGACCGCGAGCGCGGCCGGACCGCCTTCCTCACGTACGCAGCGGAGGAGCGCGCGCAGGGTCGGCCCATCGGACGCCGAGAACAAGGGATGTGTGGGCGTCGCGCCGGGGAGCGAGGCCGGATACTCAGCCACCGCTTCAGCGGCCCGAGCGGCGAGCTCGGAGTCCGTGAGGTCGGCGAGTCCGGCCGGCGCGTCCGAGGAGTGGTGAGCGACGGCGAGGACGAAGCCGATGTGGCTGGCCGTCCTGTCCGGGTCGGGTACCTGGAGGCGCATCGCGGTGCGCAGTTCCTCCCGGGCGTCGGCGGCTTGCGCGTGCCCACGGGAGCCGAGCCACCCCTGGACCGCCCCGAGGTCGTAGAGCGGGCTGGTGTCGGTGCCGGCGGACGGAGCGGGGAAGTCGGCATGCCGTCGGCGCCAGTTGCTGACGGTGGCCCGGGTGACACCGGCGATGCGGGAAATCTCCGCGGCTGTCACGTGCGCTGTTGTCTCGGGCATGACCGGACGACACCTCTCCTTGGGGCAGACAGCTCACACCCTACACCACAACCTGGACGGCGATACATGTTTGACAGTGCTTTCATTGGTGCATCTACTTGATGTCGTTAGCGTCAGGCTCACCTCACCGCTCCGGGAGTCCTCATGCCGTTCGGCTCGACCCTCACCCCGCGCCCCACCGCCCCCAAGACCCGGCGCAGCACCCTCTACCTGCTTCGGGACACGGGCACGTCCCCCGCGGACCTGCGCGCCGCGCTCAACGCCAGATACGAACGCGATCACTCCTTCGTCGCCGAGGACGTGACCGCCGGGGATACCCCGGCGCTCCTGTGCCACGGGGTGATCGGGCTCCACCGGCCGCCCGACTGGACCTCGGCCGTGCACACCCTCACGGGGCGGAAGCCGTCCGTGGAGAACCGCACATCGGCGTGCGCCCTGCTGCTCCCCGTCGCCGACGATGTCTTCGCCCTCACCTTCGGCATGGGGCACCTCTTGCTCGACCAGAGCAGGATTTCCCCCGGTTTCGGCTTCGACTTCGTCCTGCGCGCCGCGCAGCCGGACGCCATCCGCCAGGTCACGCACAGCCTGATGGACGCCAGAGGCCGCACGGACCGAAGCTCGGCCGCCCAGGGTCAGCACATCCGCGCGTTCCCCATCGAGGAGTACGGAGAGGTGGTGAGCCAGCTGGTCGGGACTCTGAGCTCGACGGAACTCATGATCGGGAAGCACAGCCGGCGAACGGCTCAGGTCGCCGGCACGGACTCCCTGAAGATCCATCTCGGTGCGCGACCCGAGGACCTGGTGCACGACCTCACCGAGATCCGGGAGATCCTCGCTCGCCGCTCTCCCGCGCCGGAGTTCGAGGCCATCGCCCGCGTTCGGCCACTCAAGAGCGCGGACCCGCGACGCGGCGTCCTGGAGGCCCGTCTCGACGACCTGCTGGGCTCCTCGGTGGACACCGGCTCCCTGGCTCTGGCCGTCCCTGCGACCTGCCTCGACCAGGAGGATGCCGCGCTCTCCTACCAGGTGAAGGTCGGGTCCGTCCGCCGTCTGATTCCCTCCCCCGGCATCGACGACATTCTGGAGCTGCTCGACGGCATTCCGCCCGGCAGCCGCCTGGAGGCCCTGTCAGCGGGCTACATACAGATGCACCGAGATGTGGAGGGCGCCGACCCTGTGAGTGCCCAGGTGAAGGCCAGCAAGTGGATCACGGCCGAGATCCCGCTCGGCTCAAGCCGCTACTTCCACCACGAGGGGCGCTGGTTCGAGATCGGGGACCAGTACCTGGAGGGCCTCCGGAGCGAGGTCGATACCCTCCTCACCGCGCCGACGACCTGTCCGCTGCCGGCCTGGACGAGCGACCTGACAACAGAGGAGGAGTACAACCTGGAGGCAGCGAAGCACGGTTACCTCTGCCTGGACCGTCAGCTGATCCGGACCGCCCAGCATCCGCACGGTTTCGAGGCCGCGGACCTGCTCGGCCAGGACGGGACCCTGATCCACGTCAAGAGGGCCGCTTCCTCGGCGCCGCTCAGCCACCTCTTCGCCCAGGGCAGGATCTCCGCCGACGCCCTGCGCTACGACGCGGAGGCGCGCGCCGAGTTCACCCGGCGGGTGCGGGAACGGCAGCCAGGGCGCGCCGTAGGCGAGGACTTCACCCCGAGGAAGGTCGTCTACGCCATCTCCCTCAAGAGCGGCAAGGCCCTGACGACGGAGAACCTGTTCACGTTCGCCCAGGTGTCACTGCTCCAGGCCGTCCGTGCCCTGCGCGCGCAGGGCACGGACGTGGCAGTTGTCGGCATTCCGTCCCCGGACAGCAGCGACTGAGCCACCTCCGCAGAACCGTTCGCAGCCGGGATCAAGCCCGGCCCGGCCCCATTCGAACGGGACGGGACGTGACGGATCACAGCCCGTGTTCCTCCATCAGACGCATCAGATTCCGCTTGCGTTTCTGGGCGGCGCGCAGATCCTCTACGTATGCGGTGAAGTCGTCCGGCGTGCCGAGGCGGTGGTGGCAGTCGCGGATGCCCAGAAGCAAGCGGACGAGGTTTTCGTAGGCGTGGTTGCCGGTCTCGCCTGCGAGTCGGGCGGCCAAGCGGAGGTAGACGCGCAGGGCTTCGGCCGGGCGGGTCGGGCGGGAGTGGTCGGCGAGGCTGACCCACTGACCGTCATGCGTGCCGAATTCGTCGGCTGCCTGCCAGGCGGCGTCAATGTCCTTGTCATCGAGGAGTACATCGACGAGTACGGGGTCACCCTGCGCCCTCGCCCGCTCGGCATCGGCGTGCAACAGGGTCAGGGCCTGCTCGCGCTCGAGCGGCCAGCATGCGGCGGCCTGAGAGGTGGCGCGGAGCTGCTGGTAGCCGAGCAGGGTGCGGCAGGCGGCGAAGTGCTCACGGCGCAGGGCGACGGCGTCGGCCAGCCGGTTCGTTCGACTGTAGCGGTCGGTGAGGTGGTCGACGAGTGCGGTGTCGACAGTGGCGAGGTTTTCGGTCTCGCGGATGCCGCGCTCGGCCCATTCCAAGGCTTCGGCGCTACGGCTGGCGGTGTCGAGCTCACGGGCGATGAGGAGGTGGGTGTGGCCGTTCGGTGCGAGGTCGGCAGCATGCACGGCGACCACCGTGTCGATGTCCCGCCCGGACTTCGCAAGGCGCTGCATCAGTTGTTTCTCGGCCCAGCCGGTGCGGTTGGCCTGCCACGCGTCGACCGCATACCGCCGCAGGGCGGCCATTCCGTTCTCCCCGAGGACATCCTCATAGTCAAGGGGGTCGATGTCGGCCAGGTCTGCCGCGTCGTCAATCACGTGGGTGACCAGCCAGTGCGCCAGTTCGTCAGGGTCGGGGCGGGCTGCGCGGCAGGCGTCGTGATGGGCGTCGGCCAGAGCGGCGCCGATCTCTCCGAGCACACCGTCGGAGTCGTCGACGCTCTCGACCACCCCGGCCAGCATTCCGATCGCCTCCCGGGACAGGGCCACCGCGTCGTCCGCCTGTCCAGAGCCAGTCAGTGACCGTATCGCGTGGACCGCCCGCCCGGCCTGGTCGGCGTAGGCGCGGGCGTCGGCGTACTCGACGTGTCCGTACTGGGCGAACGGTCCGCTGTCGAGCAGGTCACGGATGCGGGCGCAGACTTCGGCCAGATCTCCGCGGGCGCTCGCCGCCCTCAGTTCCAGGCGGCCCCGCAGCCTCCGGTCCTCCATCATCTCTTCTCGCACGAGAGCGAGCAGGTCATCCCGCGAGAGGCCGACCAGCCAGGCGTCGAGGCCCCGCGCCCTGGCCCGTGCCGACTCGCGCCATCGGAGGAGGTCCGGCGCCCGGCCGATCACGGTCAGGCCGAGTGCAACCAGATGCTTGCAGAAATTGCCTTCTTGCCGTACGGGCAGCCACACGTGCCCGCCGGTTTTCCGCGCCCGTCCTGGAGCAACTCCACCTCGTACCGCTCCGTGCCGCGTACCGAGGCCCTGATCCAGCCGTCGCCGACCTCGACACCGGACACCGCGCCGACATGGGCGAGCCCACGCTCGAACGATCGCTCTCCAGCCAGCGCCCTCAGCTTGGCTTCAGTAAGACCGCCCACAGCTCCCTGCGCTCCGATCCGGCTCGGCCTCCACCCGCTACTCCTCACATTATCGGCCGCTTGGTCACACGACTCCGGCGATCAGAACGGCACCCATGAGGCGATGTCTCGAACAAGTCCAGAACCTCGCCATCCCCGCCCCGTCGCACTGGAACCTCAACACACAGCAGCAGGCGCGAAATGCCACCCAAATGGCGCATTTCATTTTCGTGGGACAAGCGTGGGACGACGAGCCTGATCATTCGTCAGATATGCGCCGGACCTGGGAAGACACGCGAGTTCGGTACGGCCTCCGGAGCCGTGTGCGCAGGTTCGAATCCTGCCGGGGGCACTTCGCAAGGAGTGCCAAATAAGCCCCTGACCCGCAGAAATGCGGGTCAGGGGCTTATTTGTTCATGTCAGAGGACGCACGGCCCATGCTCTTCAGACCGCGCAGGTCGTGATTCCGCCCGCTGTCGGTCCACTTCCGGCGGTGTCCCGCCCGGCACACGCCTTGCCGCAGTGTCGGACGGTGACATACAGATGCGCCGGGACGACGGGGGGCCGGCCCCGTGAGCGCCCTCCCGGCGGTTCGGTCGTCACTGACGGACAGTCACACCCCCGTGCGTACAACTACCCCTTGGCAGCAACCACCTTGGCGCCCGAGGTGAGGGTGGCGGCCAGCACGCGGGCGCTCGCGGGGGCGCCGCGAGCCGGGTCACCATACGCGGCGTGCGCCTGGTCCAGGGTGGGCACGAGGCACGGTGCGCGGTCGGTGGGGGCGCGGTCCAGGAGCGTGGTGCCGGTTTCGGCCTCCTGGGTGGGGGCGTAGCCGGCCGTGCGGAGGGCTGACAGTGTCTCCTCCGGCGGGGCTGTGGAGATCAGGACCGTGGGGGCGATGCGGCGCAGGCGGAGTTTGGTCAGGCCGCGGGCCTGGGCCACCTCGGCGATCAGGGCGGTGTCGTCGGAGCGGATGCAGCAGGCCGAGCGGACGACGCGCAGCCGTCCGTGGGTGCGGGCGGTGTCCTTGACCGTGTAGGTCAGTGGTTGGGGGAGGGGGGTGTCGCGCTCGCTTGCCGCCGCGAGGCCGTCGAGGAGTTCGTCCGCGCTCCAGCCGGCGTCCAGGGCCCGGCGGATGGAGGTTGCCGTGATGCGCCAGACCACCGCGTGGCCCTCGGACTCGATGTCCCCGACCGCGGAGAGCAGGTCGGCGAGGGCGGGCGCGGGCGCACCGGTGACGGTGGCCGTCAGGTCGCTCTGGAACCGGGCCGTGTCGCTGGGCTCGGGCAGCGCTGCGTACAGATCCTCGCGGAGGGTGGTCACCGCCTTCGCCAGGGCGGGGCGCAGGGAGAGGTCTTCGCCCAGGCCCGCCTCGCCGCGGGCGGACGGGTCCGTGTCCGCGCCGGGTACGGCCGGGTAGTGGTGGGCGGCTCCCGCCTCCAGCAGGCGGCACAGGGACCGGCCGACGGGGGTGAGCGCGCCGTGGGCGACCACGCCGAGCAGGGCCGCCTCGGTCAGGGTGGCCGCCATGCGGTCGAGCACTCCGTCCAGGCCGGTCAGCTCCCCGCCGGCGTCCGCGGCCAGGTGTCCGCGCAAGGCGGGCTGGAACCAGGCGGCCAGGGCGAGGAGTTCGGTGAAGCCCCGCGCGTTCCCGGTCAACCCGTGTCCGTCGGGGAGGACGGCGAGCGCTCGCAGGACCCCGGTGCGCAGGGTCACGGCGTCCTCGTCCTGCGGGCTGATGAGTGCGACCGGGGTCTCGTCGGGGTCCGGCCAGTGGCTGAGAACAGCGGGGACCACGGCCCAGGCGGCCAGCAGAGGCAGCAGCTTGCCCGCCGCGGGGGCGGCCGCCCAGGCGTCGTAGCGGTCGCTCGGCAGCAGCCGGGCGGAGGGCTTGGGGGCCTTGGAGTTCCGGCGGCCCCGGGGAGCCAGGGCCGGTTCGTCGTTCCGGGGCGCGGCCAGGCCGGCGTTCACCGCGAGGTCCAGCCACAGCCTGGTGTCGGCCTCATCGGCCCCGGCCGCCTTGGCCAGCCGCCTGGTGTCCCGTACGGCGATCCCGCCCGCCTTGCGGATCGCGACGGGCTCGGCGGCCAGCGCCCGCAGGACCAGCTCGGCCCGCCAGGCGGCCGCCGCGGCGGCCGTGCCGCCCTCGCCCTCCCAGCCGGACGGCAGCGGCGCGGTGGCGGTGGCCGTGAACTGCGCGGGTTCCAGACGGGGGTTGGGTGCCGAGCTCCCCTCGCGGAGCGCACGGGCGACCTCGTAGGGAAGTTCCGCCAGGTCGGGGCCGGAGGGGATCAGGAGTCCGCGCTCGGCCAGCCAGTCGGTGCCCTCGTCACCGCTGCCGCCCTCCCGGAAGACGTACTTGGTGTCCGGTCCCGCGTACTGCGACCCGTACCGGCCGACGAAGCAGTGGGTTCGCAGCAGCGGCGGGCCGGGTACCAGGTGGTCCAGCAGCTCCAGCGCCCGGACCGGGGCGTCCGCCACCAGTGCCCGCACCCGGGCGGGATCGGCGAGCAGAGCGGTGATCAGCTCCTGGGCCTGGTCGCGGGTTCGGCCCGCGCCCTCGCCGAAGAGGTTTGCGGCGACCCGCTTGATCTCTGGGGCGTTGTAGGCGGTGGTCAGCAGCCGGTCGGCCCTGCGCCCGTAACCGTCGAACCCGGCGGCGCGGACGTGCAGCAGTGGTGGGACCGCCAGTTGGCCCTTGGGCGCGGGGAGCAACAGCGCGCGCTCCCGCAGCCGGGTGAGGGCGTGTTCCGCCCGCTGCCGCTTCTCCCCCGGCTCGAACCAGGACAGTACGTCCCGCTCGGGCACCCATCGGTCCGCGGGTTCCACCGGGGGAACGGGCTTCCGCTGTTGCCAGGGATACCGGGGGCCGTCCTCGGCCTCGCCACCGGCTACGGGGCCATGCCGCTCCAGGGCGAGGGCGGCGATGGAAGCGAGCAATTCCAGTTCTCCGGCGGTGCCCGCCGCCAGCCCCTGGCCAACCGACTCGTCGGTGAGCAGGTATTCGGCGAGCTCGCGGAAGGTGGTGATCCGTCGGTACCCGGCGGCGAGCGGCAGATCCCGCTCCTCCAGCAACGCGGTCAGCCGCTGAGGGTCCAGGGTCCCCAGCCATTTCCCAAGGGCGGTACGCGCATTCACCCGGCCAGGCTAGCGCCGTCCGGCCACCCCGCGGGAGGGAACCGGACCCGTCACCTCGCCGCCGCGCAGACGGGCTTCGACGTCCGGAAGATTCGAAGATTCTGAGAATGCAGCCGATGGCCCCGTCCCGCGGCATCCATGCGCGACCCTGCGCATCCGCTCGCGGCGGCCGCCGTCGACACCTTCGAGCACGAGCACGCCACCTTCGTCTCTCCGCTCTTCGGCCTGCCGAATGCCCTGCTCACCCCGCATGTCGCCGGGATGACCGGACGCGCCATGGCCACCGCGGCCATCCGCTGCGCGGACCACATCGCGGCTCTGCTCGCCCACCGCCCGGGCGGCGTGCCCGTGGTGACCATGTGAGAACCACCGCCTGTGTCCAGAGGCCCGCCGCCCCACGCTTCGGCCGACCGGCCGACCGGCCGACCGGCCGACCGCCCGTCCGCCTCCGCCGCTGCCCTGCGCCCCTGCGCCCCTGTCCGCCGCGGCATCGAAGTGCCGAGGTCAGGGGGCTGTCCGCAGGGCGGGTCGGGTCGCTGAGCGGCCTTGGGGGTCGCCTGGGAAACTGGGAGGGAGGATCCCGGTCAGCGTCTCCCGCCCGGCGGTGGGTGCTGAGTCCAGGAGGGCCGATCTCATGATCATTTTTGGCACCAAGCTCTACGTGTACCAGCTCGCGATACTCACACTGACGTGCCGTCACTGCGGCAACGTCGCCGCTCACATGCTCACGAAGCACGTCAGCAAGTTCACGCTGTTCTTCGTGCCGCTGTTCCCCTTCTCCAAAACGTATGCGACGCAGTGCACGTTCTGCGGCATGGAGCAGGTGGTGCCCCAGCAGTGGGCCGAGGAGTCGCAGGCACAGGCCGCGGCCGCAGCGGCGGCCGCACCCGGAGAAGCTCCCCACTACGGGGCGTACGGACAGCCTCAGCAGCCGCAACCTCAGCATCCGTACCAGCAGCCTGGCGCCTGATCGATCGCCGTGGGGCGCTCCGTTCGCCCTGAGGGTCCGCCAGGCTCGCCCGGCGCTTTCGGCGATGGCGCCGTCCGCGTGGCATGAGAGCTGCCGCGCGAGAGGCCCCGGCGTCGTGATCGTCTTTCCGGCGGGACGTACGAGTCGGGTGGGCCGAGGATCGGCGGATTTGCGGGTTGGGGTGGGCGGGTGCGGTGCCTAGGCTTGAGAAAAGGCTGCATTGTGCCGCTGACCTGGCGCTTTGTGGATCGGGAGTCTTTCGGCGATCGAGGTGGCACGGATGCGTGAGCTGGCGGAGACGGCGCGGCAATGGATCTCGGAAGGGCGGCCCGGGTTCCTGGCGCGCCCCATCACCGAGCAGGGTTTCGGCCCCCGGGACGCCGGTGGGGCGGTGCTCGTCGATCCGCGCGGGGAGTGCGTGGGGGCCCTGTACCGGGGGGTGTTCGACGCCGAGCTGGTCGCGGAGGCCGGGTCCGTCGCGGCCGGGGACAGCGCCCGGGTCTGCGAGGTGTCCGTGCGCGGGGCCGAGGCCGTCGAGGCGCGGCTGACCTGTGGCGGGCAGGCGGAGATCCTGCTCCAGCCGCTCGCGGCGATGCCGTCCGCGTGGTGGGACCTGCTGGCCCAGGGGGCCGGGGTGGCGCTGGTGACGCGCCTCAACGACGCCGCCGACCAGGCCGTGAGCGAGGTCGTACGGGCGCTCGACGCCCCCGCCACCGATGCGGAGCGGCGGGCGGCCGAGCTGCTGGGTACGCACCGGGCCGGCCGGGACGCGCTGTACGGGGAGTCGGGGCTGGTGCTGGTCGAGGCGTACCCCTCCGCCCCCTGCCTGGTGATCGGCGGCGGCGGTGAGCTGGCCCGCGTCATCGAGCGGCAGGCCCGGCTGCTGGACTGGGACGCCGTCCTGGTCGCCGACTCCACCGAGGCGGCCAAGGTGCTGGACGCGCGCCGGGAGGGCGCGTGCCTGGTGATGCTCAGCCACGAGCCCGACTTCGACGTCCCGACGCTGCGGGGCGCGCTCGCGAGCGGGATTCCGTACGTCGGCGCGCTCGGCTCCCGCAAGACGCAGGCGCGGCGGCGCGAGAGCCTGCTGGCGGACGGGGTGAGCGAGGCGCAGCTGGCCCGGGTGCACGGCCCGATCGGGCTGGACCTGGGGGCGCGTACGCCCGCCGAGACGGCGCTCGCGATCTGCGCCGAGATCCTGGGCGTCCTGGGCTCGCGGGGCAGTGCGGCGCGGGGGACGGGCGCGCTGCGGGACACGGAGGGGCCCATCAACGGCTGAGGCGGCCTGCCCCTGCCCCCTCCGCGTCCCGTTTGTCATGTTTATAGGGATTTTAGGGCGTATCCAGACCGAAGCGCGGGTACTTCTTGTGCATGGAAACGACCCTGAGCGATATCGCGTGGTTCCTGGTCGTCGGGATTGCCGTGGCCGGATTCCTGATCGGCGCCTTCTGGTTGGGCAAGCGGGTCCGGGCACAGGAACCCGCACCACCCACTCCCGAGAGCCAGCCGCACCTGCCGGACGGCGGGGCGGTGTACGAGCTGCTCGAGGAGCGGGAGCCGGTCGAGATCCCCGAGGGCGGGCTACGGCCGCACGAAATGCAGGGGTACGGAAACTTCGGCTCGACCACATCCAGCCACCCGGACGAGGACCAGGCGGCGCGTGACGCCCCGTACACGACCTGGCACCGCCCGGTCCCCCCGGCCAAGCCACCGACGGGCGGTGACATGACGGGCGGTGGCATCCGGCCGGTGTGAGGCCTGGCGCGAGCGTGCAAGTGTCGCGAGCGTGCGGGTGTGCGGTCCGGGACGGGCCGCACACCCGCACGCCCACGTCATGTCACGTTCTTCCATTCAAGCCGACGTGCGTTTGCGCGGGGTGGGCTTCTTCGACGCCGCGGTCTTCTTCGCGGACGCGGCGGTCGTCTTCGCCGCGGTCGTCTTCTTGGTCGCCGCCGTCGCCGCCGTCGCCGCCGTCGCCGTCTTCGCCGTCTTCGCCGCCGACTTCGCGGTGGTTTTCGCCGTCGTCTTCGCGGCCGTCTGGGCGGCGGCCTTCTTCGTCGCCGCCGTCGACTTCTTGCCGGTGGCGGCCTTGGGGGCCGCGGTCGTCTTCGGGGCGGCCCTGCGCGCCGCCTTCGGGCGGATCGGGGTCACCTCGGCCACCTCGGCCGCCTCCCCCCGCTCCTCCCCCCGCGCCTCCTCGTCCGCCGCCGCTTCACCGCGCGAGGCCTTGGCCGCCCGTACGCTCTTCTCCAGGGCGGCCATCAGGTCGATGACCTGCGCACTCCCGCTCGGAGCCGGCGCCTCCGGCGCGGCCTGGCCCTCGCCCGACTCCGACTTCGCGGCGAGCATCGCCTCCACCGCCGTGCGGTAGTCGTCGTGCAGCGACGCCACTTCCACGTCGCCCAGGGTCGCCATCAGCGCGTCCGCCAGGTCCAGTTCCGCCTCGCGGACCGTCACCTCGGTTTCCGGGGCCACGCCCTCCGGCGCGCGGATCTCGTCCGGCCAGAGCAGTCCGTGCATGGCGATGACGTCGTCGACCACGCGCAGCATCCCGAGCCGCTCCCGCCCGCGCAGGGCGAACTTGGCGATCGCGACCCGGTCGCTGCGCTTGAGCGCCTCGCGGAGCAGGGTGTACGGCTTGGCGGCCGGGATGCCGTTCGCCGCGAGGTAGTACGCGGCGTCCATCTGGAGCGGATCGATCTCGGAGGCGGGGACGAAGGTCACGATCTCGATCGTCTTGGCCGTGGGCAGCGGCAGCGCCGACAGGTCCTCGTCCGTGATCGGGATGACCGATCCGTCCGCCTCCTCGTAGCCCTTCCCGATCTCCGCGGCGCTGACCTCCTCGCCGTCCAGTTCGCACACCTTGCGGTAGCGGATGCGGCCGCCGTCGGCGGTGTGGATCTGGCGGAAGGAGATCGAGTGGTTCTCGGTGGCGTTCACGAGTTTGATCGGGATGCTGACCAGGCCGAAGGAAATGGCCCCGTTCCAGATGGATCGCACGGTTCCTCCTGATTCATGGCAGTCTCATCGTATGACGCCGATCACCATCGTGGAGGGGCGTCGCCTCGCGCTCAGCAACCTGGACAAGGTCATCTATCCGGGGAGCGGCTTCACCAAGGGCGAGGTGCTGCACTACTACGCCACCGTCTCCAGTGCGCTGCTGCCCCACGTCCACGACCGGCCGGTCTCCTTCCTGCGCTATCCGGACGGGCCGGAGGGCCAGCGTTTCTTCACGAAGAATCCGCCGCCCGGCACGCCCGGCTGGGTGAAGACCGTGCGGGTGCCCCGGTCCGAGGACCAGCTCGCGGAGCAGGTCGTGGTGGCCGACCTGGCGACACTGATGTGGGCCGCGAACCTGGTCGTGGAATTCCACGTTCCGCAGTGGACCGCGGGGCGCCCCGCGGTGGCGGACCGGCTGGTCTTCGACCTCGATCCCGGGGATCCGGCGAGCGTGGTGGAGTGCTGCGCGGTCGCGCTGTGGCTGCGGGAGCGGCTGGCGGCGGACGGGCTGGAGACGTACGCGAAGACCTCGGGGTCGAAGGGGATGCATCTGTTGGTGCCGCTGGAGCCGACCCCGTCCGAGCGGGTGTCGGCGTACGCGAAGACGCTCGCGCAGGAGGCGGAGAGCGAGCTTCCGGAGCTGGTGGTGCACCGGATGGCGAAGGCGCTGCGGCCCGGGAAGGTGTTCGTGGACCACAGCCAGAACGCCGCCGCCAAGACCACCGCCGCGCCGTACACCCTGCGGGCGCGGGCGTCGGCGGCGGTGTCCGCGCCGGTGGCGTGGGCGGAGGTGGCGGGCTGCCTCGACGGGGGCGGACCCGCCGCGCTGGTGTTCCTCGCCGACGACGTGGTGGCCCGCCTCGCCCGGGACGGGGACCTGTTCGCGCCACTGACCGACCCGGGGCGGGCCGGGGCGCTGCCGCGCGGGGGCGCCCGTACGGCGGGTGCGTCGTGATCCGGGTCGCGCTGGCCGCCGCCGTGCGGGAGCTGCCGCGGGCGGCGGGGCTGGCGTACGAGCCGAAGTTCGACGGGCACCGGCTGGTGATCCGGCGCACCGGCGAGGGCGTGGTGCTGCAGGCCCGGTCGGGGCGAGTGGTGACGAGCGCGTTCCCCGATCTGGTCGCCGCGGCGCGGCAGTTGCCCGCCGGAACCACGCTCGACGGGGAGGTGGTGGTGTGGCACGCGGGGCGTACGGACTTCGCGCTCGTCCAGCGGCGGGCCGCGGCGACGGCCGCCCGGGCGGCGATCCTGGCCCGGACCCTGCCGGCGTCGTACGCGGCCTTCGACGTCCTGGAGCTGGCCGGGCTGGACCTGCGGGCACGGCCCTACGAGCGGCGGCGGGCGCTGCTCGTCGATCTGCTGCTGCCGCTGGGGCCGCCGCTCCAGCCGGTGCCGATGACGACGGACGCGGGGCTGGCGGCGACCTGGTACGAGACCCTGCCGGCCAGCGGGATCGAGGGCCTGGTGATCAAGCGGCTGGGCCAGTCCTACCCGACGGGCCGGCGCGGCTGGCAGAAGCTCCGGCACACGGACACGCGGGACGCGGCGGTGATCGGTTACACGGGGACGGCGGCGCGGCCGCTGGCGCTGGTGCTGGTCCTGTCGGGGGACGGGGACGGTGGCGCCCTGGCCGAGGGCGGCGCGGCGGTGGGGGCCGGGGTGGCCCCGGACCAGGAAGGGGACCCGGCCACGGAAGCCGACGCGAACGCCGACGGGGACGCCGACCCGGACGCCGACGCGGACACCGACCCGGACGCCGACCCGGACGCGCCGCTGGTGTCGAGCCCGCTGGGCGTCGCGGTACGGGCGGAGGTGGCCGCGGCGCTGGCCATGGCCCCGGGCCCGGCCGACGCCGACCGGGCGGCCCCGGGAAGCGGGACGGTCACGGCGATCGGGCTCGGCGAGATCGCGTACCGCCCGGTGGACCCCCCGCTGACGGCCGAGGTCCGCTGCGCATCCGGCCGCCACCCACCCCCGGAGGTCCTCCGCCTGCGCCCCCCGTGGTGACCCCGCGACGGCCGGTCCCCCGCGCGACCGCTACACCTGGGTCCACGTGTGGCGGTTGCGGGCTGTGGTGAAGAGGGCTTCGACGTCCGAGGGTTTGAGGGTGGCCGGGGCGCGGGTGAGGCGGGTCGTGGCCGTGCCCGGTTCGAGGAGTTCGACGTCGCGCAGGGTCGGGACCGCGTCCAGGCGGCTCGCCTCGACCACCGCCAGCGCCGGGGTGACCGCCGTGACCAGCGCGTGCGTGGCGCGCTCGGCGGCCCGGCGGGCCCAGCGGACGTCCGGCCGGGGCTCAGCGCGGCCGACGGTGACCAGCAGGTCGCCGACGTGGACCCGCTGACGGCGGCCCGGGACGGTGCGCACGCACCACACCCCGCCCGGCCCGATCAGCAGGTGGTCGATCCGCCCCGCGCCGGGCAGCGGTACGGCGTGCAGCGCGCGCCAGCCCGCGCCCTCCAGGGCGTCCAGCTCGGCCCCCACCCGCTCCTGGGCGAGCAGTTCGGGGCGCATCCGGTGCCGCGTACGGGCCCCCGCGGTCCCGTGTTCCAGCTCGCCCAGCAGCGCTTCGCCGGGGCGGTTCGGGGCCAGGTCGTCGTCCGGGTGCAGGGACAGCCGGGCCAGGTCCGCCGCGCTGGGGACGGGCGCCGGGCCCACCGTCCAGGCACCGGTCAGGTACGGACGTAACACCGCCAGCGCCGCCTCGCGGTGCCGGGCCGAGAGCACGCTGACCCGGCCGGCGGCTCTGTCGTACCAGGCGACGCTGCGCCCGTCGGGCAGATTCACCCACAGCCGGCCACGGTCGGGCAGCACCTTGAGTCCGAGCCCGAGGCCGTGTTCCCGCTCACGCTCACGCATCTCCCTCACCCCCGCCGTCCATGGGAACAGGCCCGGCCGCGCGCGGCAATCCCCCGGTTGTGTAACGACTCCGCCGGGACCCTGCTGCCTCGCTGTTACAAAGCCACCGCCGAACTGCAACGGCCGCCGCCTACGTTGATGCGACCTGGACACGCCAGGCTCCGACCAGCACCGAAGGATTCCCGTGAGCACCGTCCGCCGCACCATCGTTCGCGCCGCCGCCGTGACCGCCTGCGCCGGAAGCCTGCTGGCGCTGCCCGCTGCCGCCGCCCTCGCCGACGGGCTGCCCGCCGCGGCCTCCGCGCAGACCGCCGGGCCGCACCGGACCCTGGTCAAGAGCGTGACGCTGGCGGACGGCGTGTCCACCGCGCGGGTCTACCGGGTCGCCGAGGGCTCGTACCAGGCCGACATCCTGCGCGGCGGCGCGAAGGTCTCCTCGCTGACCAGCCACGCCGGCACTCCGGGCTACGGCCGCACGGACGGGCTGCACCTGGCGCTCCAGCCCGACGGGCGCATCTCCTCCTGGTCCGCCGACCGCAGCGGGGTCGTACCGGCCGCGCTGTCCTCCGGCGCCGACGGCCACAAGACCGCCGTCCGGGCCGGCGCCGACGAGAGGGGCGCGGCGGCGGACGCGGCCGCTGACGGGGCACTCGCCACCGCCCCGGACGCCTACACCCACACCGGCACCCGCACCGACACCGAAGCCCGCACCGACAGCACCGTCGCGCTGCGCCTCGGCACGCTGACCGGCGCCCCCGACGACGGCGTCCTGCTCATCGCCGCGGGCGGCGGGATGGCCGCCGTCGGCGCGGCCGGGCTCGGCTTCGCGATGCTGCGGCGCGGGCGCACCGAGGCCTGACCGGTCCACCGCCGGACCGGGCCCGCCGGCCGCCGGACCGGGCCCGCGCCGCCTGCCGCGCCCGCCCGCCGGGCCCGCGGCCCGGGTCCGCGGGCCCGGGTCCGCGGGCCCGGGTCCGCGGGCCCGGGTCCGCGGGTCGGACGTCCGCGCAAAAAGGGCGTACCTCTGCATAAGGTTGACGGGACAGGTCAAGACCAGGTTCAGTCAGCGCACGCGGCCCTCGGCCCGCGTCGCACGCACCGCACCGCGCAGGGGACAGGAGGACGCAGGGGTCTGTGAAGACGTTCCGTACGCGCGCCCGCGCCCTGCCCCGCATGCGCCCCCGTACCCATACCCGTACCCGTGCCCGGATGCGTAGCGGTACGCGTACCCGTACCGCGCCCCGCGCCCGGCTCCTCCGGCTGCTCGGCGTGGCCCTGCTGCTGGCGGCGGCCCCGGTGGTCGCGGGCTGTGACAACACGGGTGGTCTGGCCAACGCCGGGGCGACCCCCACCGCGAACGGTCCCGTGCACCTGTGGCCCGAGCGCAAGGGCGCGACCGTGCCGCCCGCCGATCCCGGCGGGGCCCCGCCCGAGTACGTCAAGGGCATCCCGCCGGTCAAGGACCAGAACGTGCACGGCGTGGACCCGGTCGCGCTGATCCAGGCCGAGGTCAGGAACCACAAGGGCGCCGTCGTCGGGCCCGACGGGATGCCCGCCGCGACGGCGGCCGCGATCCTGGCGTGCCCGACCGGACCGCAGCCGACCGGCCCGCAGCCGACCGAGTCCGGCGCCGTGAAGTCGGCGAAGTGCCCGGTGCTCACGCCGTACTACCGCGATCTGACCGGCAACGACCGGGACGAGCTGATCATCGGCTTCGAGCTGCCGGACCACCAGATGTCGGTCCGGGTCTACACCGCCGACCCGGACGGCCGCCTCAACCGGATCATGGCCACGACCGATTCCGTGATCAGCGTCGAGCTGGCGGGGCGGGACGTGGTGCTGCACGTGCCGAGCGCCAACCCCGGCTACGAGCTGAACACCGCCTGGTCCTGGGACGAGAAGCAGCGGACCATGCTGCCGACCCGGGAGCAGATCATCCGGGTGCCGCAGCGGCCCGGCGGCGCCGCGAGCCCCCAGCCGCTGCGGCCCCGGCGCTCGCCCGGGGGCGGCGGCGCCTCGTGACCGGCGGGCGCGGGTCCGTACGCGGAGCAGGGGCGGCGCGCGGCGCGTGGCGGCTGCCCGCCTGGACCGCCACCCTGACGTGGAAGTCGGCGTGCTTCATCGTGGTGATGTGCTGCTCGCTGGCGGCTGTGCTCGGCGCGCTCGTGCATGTCGCCGTGACCCGGCAGACGGTCGCCACGGCGCGCGAGAAGGCGCTCGGCAAGCTGCACGACGCGTCGCGGTCCTACGAGGCCGGCGAGAGCCTGCCGCCGGAGTCCGGCATCGACCCGGCGGGGCTGCCGTCCTCGCTGCGCGCGCTGGCGGTGTCCGGCCACCGGGGCACGATCGTCGCCGACCGGCGCGGCCGCCCGGTGATGTGGGCGGCGGCGCCCGCGGACGGCCGGGCCCTGGCGACCTCCGTCGACTACGGCCAGAGCGCGCGCACGATCAGCGGCCTGGACCAGGCCATCATGGGCTCCTCGGTGCTGGCCATCGGGGGCACGCTGCTGGTCGGCGCCTTCGCGGTCACCCGGGTCACCCGCAGGCTGCACCAGACGGCGACCGTGGCCCGCCGGATCACCCAGGGGGACCTGGACGCCCGGGTCGGGGACGCCCGTACGAAGGATCCCGCGCGGCGCCAGGACGAGGTGGCGACGGTCGCGGCGGCGCTCGACACGATGGCCGGGAGCCTGCAGTCGAAGCTGCTGAGCGAGCAGCGGTTCACGGCGGACGTGGCGCACGAGCTGCGCACCCCGCTGACCGGGCTGCAGGCGGCCTCGGAGCTGCTGCCGGAGGGGCGTCCGACGCAGCTGGTGCAGGAACGGGTGCGGACGATGCGCCAGCTCACCGAGGACCTGCTGGAGATCTCCCGGCTGGACTCGGGCAGCGAGCAGGTCGAGACGGACCTGCACCGGCTGGCGGCGGTGGCGGAGCGGGCGGTACGGGCCTCGGGGACGGCGACGGAGGTCGTGGTCGTCCGCGATCTGTACGTCGAGACGGACCGGCGGCGTCTGGAGCGGGTGCTGGGGAATCTGATCGCGAACGCGCACAAGCACGGGCGGGCGCCGGTGGTGCTGACGGTGGACGGCCCGGTGGTGACGGTACGGGACCACGGGGACGGGTATCCGGAGTACCTGGTGGCGCACGGGCCGCAGCGGTTCCGTTCCGGGGCGGGCGGGGGTGGTGGCGTCGGGGGTGGCGGGGCCGGGGCCAAGGGGCACGGTCTGGGGCTGACGATCGCCGTCGGGCAGGCGGAGGTGCTGGGGGCGGGGCTGGTGTTCCGCAACGCGGGGGTGGAGGAGGGGGGCGGGGGTGCGGTGGCGGTGCTGACGCTGCCGATGCCGGTGCCGGGTTCCACGCCCACCCCCTGACCCGGGACTCCGCCCCCACGCACCCCGCGCCTCAATCGTCGGCGGGGCCGGGTCGGCCTCCGGCCCCACCGGCGCGGCCTGCGCAAGGCCCCCCTGGCCTCCGGCGGCGCCTCAAACGCCGGCGGGGCTGGGGGTGCCGGGAGTCGTTCGGCGCTACCGGGGCAGCGGGCCTCGCCAAGGCGGCATGCGCAGCAGCCCCCTCGGCCCCGCCGAGTTCGCCTCCGGCGGCGCCTCAAACGCCGGCGAGGCTGAAAGTGCCGAGGCGGCGCTCGGCGCTACCGGGGCGGCGGGCCTCGCCAGGGCGGCACGCGCAGGAACCCCCTCGCCTCCGGCGGCGCCTCAAACGCCGGCGAGGCTGAAAGTGCCGAGGGTCGTTCGGCGCTGCCGGGGCGGCAGCTGCCGCGGCTGGAGGCGGCGAGGCGCCCCACCCCAGCCCCGCCGGCGATTGAGGCGCCCCCGGAGGGCACACCGCGCCGCGGCCACAGTCCACACACCCGCCCCGGTGGCAGGGCTGAAGGTGCCGGGGCGCCCCACCCCAGCCCCGCCGGCGATTGAGGCGCCCCCGGAGGGCGCACCGCGCCGCGGCCGCAGTCCCGGCGGCCCCCGGCGACACGCCCGGCCACGACGCGCGGGGGCCGCTCAGCCCCGGCCCCGTAAGGGCGTCGGTCAAGGACGCGGGCGCGGGCACGGCCGCAGGGCGGGGAGGGTCACGCCGTCGGGCGGGGTGGTTTTGTCCAGGGCCAGCGGAGCTTCGGTTTCGTGCCCGACGGCTCGTGCGCGTACTTCCAGCCCTTCTGCAGGTGCAGGCGCTTGGAGTAGCCCGCCGGGACCCGCTGGTAGAGCAGGACCGTCGGCGGGCCGCCCGCCGCGTCCGGGACCGGGATCTCGTACCACTTCGGCGGATGGCCGGTCGGGCCGAGCAGGATCGGCAGGACTCGGCCGTCCATCGGGCCGCCCTCGAAGGGGGTCGGTTCGCTTCTCACCCTTCCAGTGTCACAGCAGGTGGGCGGCCTCGGAGACCACAGGGATCACCCGCCGGGCCAGCACGCCCACCGGGCCGTCCGCCGATTCCGTGGCCAGCGCGGCCCGCGCCGCGGCGGCCGTCTCCGGGTCGGTGGCGGCCGTGGCGGTCAGCAGGGCGATGAACTGGTCAACCAGCCAGTCCCGCAGCTCCGCGACAGGCGGCTGCTTGCCCTCGTCCAGCCAGATCAGCGAGGCCGCCTCGACCGCCGTGATCCAGGTGCGGACCATCATCCGCAGCCGGGGTCCCGGTTCCGGGACGTTCAGGTGGAAGAGGATCTGGTGCGCCGCGGTGCGGCGGATGCCGTCCACGGTGGCCGTGGTCCGGGAGGTCTCCACCACACTGCCGCCCTGGAGCAGCGCGCTGAACCCGGCGTCGTGCTCGTCGACGAAGGCGAGGTAGCGGTCCAGGGCCCGGGAGAGCCGCTGGGTCAGCGGTCCCGCCTGCGCTTCGGCGAAGCACAGGCCGAGGACGTCGGCCGCGGAGCGCAGGGCGGCTTCGTACAACTGCTGCTTGCCGCCGGGGAAGTACCGGTAGACCAGCGGGCGCGAGACCCCGGCGGCCTCGGCGACGTCGTCGAGCGAGATGTCCTCCGGGGCCCGGTGCGCGAACAGCGACAGGGCCGCCTCGATGATCTGCGCCCGCCGTTCCTCGACGCTCAGGCGGCGGTAGGCACGCGGCGCCGGGGCCGCCGGCGGGGTCCGGGTCATGTCCGCAGGGTAACCCCCTGCGGACATGACCCGGACCGTGGCGGCGTCAGGCGAGCAGCCCCGAGCTCTGCCAGAGCCTGCGGCCGACGCCGCGCAGGACCCCGATGTCGTCGAGGAAGTCGGTGAGCCGCTTGGCGCCGGTCTGCATGACCTCGCGGCGGTGGCCGCTCGCCTTGACCTGGGCCGTCGCCTCCGCGCGGTCCAGGCCGATGTTCTCGTACACCTGGCCGTTGACGAAGGCGAGCGAGAAGACCCGCGCGGCCTCGCCGCAGCTGATCCGGGTGAGTTCGCGCTCCCAGCGCGGGGCGGTGATCATCTGGCGGCGCAGTTCCTCACGGGCGTACCGGACGTGCCGGGCCTCCTCGATGACGTGGATCCGGGTGACCCCGCGCACCAGGGGCTGGATCCGCTCGTCCGGGAAGGTCAGGCGCTGCATCCAGTCGAGGATCTCCTCGCCGAGGAGGGTGCAAGCGAAGGAACCGGGGGTGGTGGAGACCGTCTTGAGGACGCGCGCCAGGTTGTGGTTGAAGCGGGAGACCGGGTATTCGGGGGCGCCGCCCGTCTTGATCATGCGGGCGAACATCATCGAGTGGCGGCACTCGTCGGCGATCTCGGTGAGGGCGTAGCGGACGTGACTGCTGGTCAGCGGCTTGTCGTAGATGTGCCGGGTGAGCAGCTGCATGAGGATGATCTCGAACCAGATCCCGAGCGAGCCGAGCGCGGCCGCCTCGTGGCGGGAGAGTTCGATGCGCTGCTCCTCGCCCATCTTCTTCCAGATCGGGGTGTCGTAGAGGGAGAGCAGCTCGGGCGGCCAGTAGTACTTGCCCTCGATCATGGGGGCGTCCCAGTCGAGTTCCTTGTCGGGGTCGAAGGAGTGCTTCGCCGAGGATTCGAGCAGTCGTTCGGCGACGTGCTCCCGGTCCTTGAGGAGGCCGAGGGCGTCGCGCGGCGCCGCCCGGTCGGTCACGGTCGTCATGGCTCGGACACCTCTCACACATGGGGTCGACACGGGCCGACACGGATCCGCACGGTTCAGCGCGGATCCGCACGGTTCAGCGCGGATCAGCACGGAGCGGCACACGTCGACACCGGCCAAAACCTGGGTTACCAGCGGTCACCTCTTATGAGACTGCTTGTCAGCAAGCCCGTCAATCCCCTGCGCCCGACTTGTTGACCGCCTGTCTACCAACGTGTGACGCTGCCAACAGTCCAGTCCCGCACGGCAGTCCACACACGCGCACCCAGGGGGCGTTCATGTCGACACACCAGCTCTACACCAAGGATCCGGGCGACCCCGTATGGCAGGTCCCGGCCACCGGAGCGGCCCGTTTCAGCTGGGAGTACGACGAAGGGCGCGAGCGGCTCCTCGCCCTGTACCAGAAGGGCAAGGACAAGCAGTGGGACGGGGCCACGCGGATCGACTGGGACCTGGAGGTCGACCCGTACGACGCGCTGGGCACGCCCGACGACGTCCTGACCCTCTACGGCACGCGGCACTGGGCCAAGATGACCGACCGCGACAAGGGCGACCTGCGGCGGCACTACACCGCCTGGCAGTTCAGCCAGTTCCTGCACGGCGAGCAGGGCGCGATGGTCTGCGCGGCGCGGATCGTGGAGTCGGTCCCGGACCTGGACGCGAAGTTCTACTCCGCCACCCAGACCATGGACGAGGCCCGGCACGCCGAGATCTACGGCCGCTTCCTGCACGAGAAGATCGGCATGCTCTACCCGGTCAACGACAACCTCCAGGGGCTGCTCGGCGACACCCTGCGCGACTCCCGCTGGGACATGCCCTACCTCGGCATGCAGGTGCTCATCGAGGGCCTCGCGCTCGCCGCCTTCGGCATGATCCGCGATACGACGGACAAGCCGCTGCCGAAGCAGATCCTCGCGTACGTCATGCAGGACGAGGCGCGGCACGTGGCGTTCGGGCGGATGGCCCTGCGCGACTACTACAAGCAGCTGACGGACGCCGAACTGCGCGAGCGCGAGGAGTTCGTCATCGAGGGCTGCTACCTGATGCGGGACCGGCTGCGCGGGGTGGAGGTGCTGGAGAACTTCGGCATCCCGAAGCAGGAGGCGGCCGAGCTGAGCGAGCAGTCGGAGTTCCTGCACCTGTTCCGCAAGCTGCTGTTCAGCCGGATCGTGCCGTGCGTCAAGGACATCGGGCTGTGGGGGGACCGGCTCCAGAAGGCCTACCTCGACATGGGCGTCTTCGACATGGGCGACTCCAACCTCGACCTGCTGATGGCCCAGGACGAGGAGATCGCCGAGACCCTCGACCGCGAGCGGTTCGCGCACGAGGAGCGGCAGCGGATCGCGGAGGTGGAGGCGGCGATCGCGGACGGATCCTGAACGGAAGGGCTCCTGAACGCAGGGCTGCCGAGCGGCCCGGGGCAGCGGCTCAGCGGATCAGCGGCTCAGCGGATCAGCGGCTCAGCGGCTCAGCGCCGCCCGCATCACCTCGCGCGCGATCGGCGCGGCCGCGCTGTTCCCGCTGATGTCCCCCCGGTCGGCCGCCGCGTCCTCCACGACCACCGCGACCGCCACCGCCGGCCGGCCCGCATCGGCGCCCTGGGCCCAGGCGATGAACCAGGCGTACGGCGTGCCCGCGTTGCCCACCCCGTGCTGCGCCGTGCCCGTCTTGCCGCCGACGCGGGCGCCCGGGATCGCCGCGTTGCGGCCCGTCCCGTCCTCGACCACCTTGACCATCATCTTCTGGAGCCGCAGCGCGGTCCCCGGGCTCATGGCCCGGCCCGCGCCGCGCTGGTCGCCGCGGCGGATCTGGTCGCCGTCGCTCTGGGTGGTCCGCTCGATCAGGTAAGGGGTGCGGACCTCACCGCCGTTGGCGACCGCGCCCGCGACCATCGCCATCTGGAGCGGGGTGGCCGTGGTGTTGAACTGCCCGATGGCCGACAGGGCCAGCTGGTCCTGGCTCATGTCGGTGTCGAAGTTGGACCGCGACACCCACGCCGGGACCCGCAGCCCCTCGTCGTTGAACCCGAACCGGCGCGCCGCGTCGGCCATCCCGCGCAGCCCGACCTGGACCCCGATCTTCGCCATGACCGTGTTGCAGGAGTACTGCACGGCCTCCGCCATGCTCGCGTCCTGACAGCCTTCCGAGGCGTTCGGCAGCAGGGTCGAGGTGCCGGGCAGCGGGTACGGGTCGGGGGTCCGCGTCGGCGCGTCCACGTCCTTCACGACGCCCGCGTCCAGCGCGGCCGCAGCTGTCACGATCTTGAAGGTGGACCCGGGCGGATAGGTCTCGCGCAGCGCCCGGTTGAGCATCGGCTTGGCCGGGTCCGCGTTCAGCCGGGCCCAGGCACCCTTGACCGCCGGGCCGGTGCCCGACAGTACGGCCGGATCGTACGAGGGGCTGCTGACCAGGGCGAGGATCCTGCCGGTCGCGGGCTCGACGGCGGCCACCGCGCCGCGTTTGCCCGCGAGTCCGGTGTAGGCGGCGCGCTGCATGGCGGCCTTCAGCGTGAGCACCGCGTTCCCGCCGTCCGGGCGGCTGCGGGCCAGTTCGTACCAGAGCGGGAAGGCGGTCAGCCCGGGGTCGGTCCCGGCGAGGACGGCGTCCTCGGCGCGCTCGACGAAGCTGGTGCCGTAGGTCTGCGAGGAGTAGCCGGTGACGGGGGCGTACAGCGGTCCGTCCGCGTACGTCCGCTCGTAGCGCAGCAGTTGGTGGCTGTCCCGGGATCCGGTGATCGGGCGCCCGTCGACCAGGATGTTCCCGCGCGGCTGCGCGTACCGCTCGATCACCGGCCGCTTGTTGGCCGGGTTGGCCGCGAGGGAGCGGGCCTCCCAGACCTGGACCCGGGCGACGCCCGCGAAGAGGGCCAGGAAGAGCGCCGCGCAGAAGTAGCCGCACCAGCGGATGTAGCGGATCACCCGGCCCCGCCTTCCGCGCCGCCGCACGCTCCTTCGGCCGGCGGGCGCGGGCGCCGCGCGCTGTCGCTGAGCCGCACCAGCAGGGCGACGATGACCCAGTTGGTCACCACGGAGGAGCCGCCCTGGGCCAGGAAGGGCATGGCCATGCCGGTGAGCGGGATCAGCCCGGTGACCCCGCCCGCGATGACGAAGACCTGGAGGGCCACGATCGAGGCGAGCCCGGTGGCCAGCAGCCGCCCGAAGGGGTCGCGCAGCGCGAGCCCGGCCTGGAAGCCGCGGGCGACGAGCAGGGCGTAGAGGACGAGGATCGCGCAGAGACCGGCCAGGCCCAGCTCCTCGCCCGCGGTGGCGAGGATGAAGTCCGATTTGGCGGCGAAGCCGATCAGGAAGGACTGGCCGTGGCCGAGTCCGGCGCCGAGCAGTCCGCCCGCGCCGAAGGCGAAGAGGGACTGCGCGAGCTGGCCGGGACCGCGGCCCTGCTCGATGGAGGCGAAAGGATTCAGCCAGTCCTCGACCCGGCCGTGGACGTGCGGTTCGAAGGTCCCCACGGCATACGCCCCCAGGCTCGCCAGCACCAGCCCGATGGCGATCCAGCCGATCCGGCCGGTGGCGGTGAACAGCATGATGACGAACAGCCCGAAGAAGAGCAGCGAGGTGCCGAGGTCCCGTTCCAGGACGAGTACGCCCACGCTCAGCAGCCAGATCGCCAGGATCGGCCCGAGCACCCGGCCGGGCAGCAGCCTCAGCCGCAGCCCCGCGATCCGGCGGCCGGTCAGGGCCAGGGCGGTGCGGTTCGCGGCCAGGTAGGAGGCGAAGAAGACGGCGAGCAGGATCTTGGCGAACTCCCCCGGCTGGAAGGAGAGCCCGGCGAAGCGGACCCAGATGTGGGCGCCGTTGACCGCGGGGAAGAAGACCGGGACCAGCATCAGCGCGAGGGCGGCGGCCACCGCGAGGTACGCGTAGCGCTGGAGCACGCGGTGGTCGCGCAGCGCGGCGACCACGACCACGAAGAGCGCCGCCCCGAGCCCGGACCACAGCAGCTGGTCGCCCGCGGTGAGGTGGGCGGGGGTGGTCAGGTCGAGCCGCTGGATGAGGACCAGGCCGAGACCGTTGAGCAGGAAGGCGATGGGCAGCAGCAGCGGGTCGGCGTAGGGCGCCCGCAGGCGCACGGCCAGGTGCGCGAGCAGTGCGGCGACGGCGAGCCCGGCGGCGTGCCGGGAGGCCTGCGGGGGGAGGTGGCCGATGGTCGCGAGACCGACGTAGAGGTGGCCGAGGACGGAGATGAGGACGGCGCCCGCCAGGAGGGTCAGCTCGACGCCCCTGCGCTTGGCGTGCGGTACGCCGGGGGGCGGAGCGGGCTCCGCCACCTGTGCCGTCAGTGCGGTCATGGGGGCAACGTAGCAAGCGCCGGTAGATTATGTCCCTTTATGTCATAGTGAGCCGGAGAGTTGTCGAAGAGTCGTCAGAAGTGGTCGGGCACGCGCCTGTCAGTCGAGGAGTCGGGGTCATGGGGCCTGTGGAGTTCATTGTCCTCGCCTTCCCGGAGGAGCAGCTGCGGGTGTCCGCGGTCTCGGCCGTGATGGGCCTGCGCAAGAGCGGGAACGTCCGGCTGATCGACGGCCTCGTGGCGACGAAGACGGCGGCGGGTGAGGTGCTGGCCGCGGAGTTCGACGAGTTCCAGGAGCTCAGCGGCCTGCTGAACGGCCGGGAGGCGGCCCGGCTCATCGGTCCGGAGGACGTCCGGGAGGCCGCCGACCTGCTGGACCGGGGCAGCTGCGCGCTGCTGGTGCTGGTCGAGCACGTGTGGGCCGAGGACGCGGCGATCGCCGTACGGGCGGCGGGCGGCCGGATCGCCGGCTCGGTCCGGATCCCCGCCGAGCGTCTGGGGGTGGCGTGATGTTCATCCGTCCGGTGCACGCGGTGGCCCGGCCCGCCGAACGCCCGGCGGGGCGTCCGCTGCTGCGGGGGTCGCTGGCGCGCGGCGCGTACGTCTGGGAGGGCGGCGAACCCGCCCGCGGCGCGGCGGCCACCGCTCCGCTGTCCCCCCGGGCCGCCGCCCTGGCGGGCCGGCTGGACCGGCTCGGCGCCCTGGCCCGCGAGGGGCTGCTGACCCCGGAGGAGTTCGCGGCGGCGAAGGCCCGCCTGCTGGAGGGGTAGTCGGCGGTCCGGGGGGTGTCCCCCACAGGGGTGGGCCGGGGGGCGTCCCCCACAGGGGTGGGCCGGGGTCCGCCGGACGGGTGAGGGGGCCGACTCGGCCGACTCGGGTGGGCGATTCGTCATACCGGTCGTGGCACGATCACGCCCCGTTCCCCCGGAGGTGATCCCATGTCACGTCGGCTGCTGCGTGCCGTCTGCATCGCCGCGACCCTGGTCGCGGCCGTACCGCTGTCCGCCGCCGCCGCGCCGCCGGCCGCTCACCCGGCCGCTCCCCCGGTCGGTCCGCCCGCCGGTCCCTCGGCCGGAGCCCCGGGCGCACCGGCGGCTCCGGAAACGCCGGAGACCCCAGAGACCCCGGAGACCCCGGAGACCACCGATGCCACGGGGGCCGCGGAGACCACCGATGTCACGGAGGCCGCGGGAGCCGCGGGATCCACGGAAGCCGTCGGCGCTCCCGAGGCTCCCGGGGCCCTCGCCGTGGGCGGGCTGCTCACCCGGCTGCAAGGGCTCTACCAGAAGGCCGAGGAGGCCGCGGAGGCCTACAACGCCACCGAAGTCGCCCTCACCGCCCGCCGCGAGGAGGAGCGGCGGCTCAGCGCCGGCCTGGGCCGGGCGCGCACCGAGGCCGGGGCCCAGCGGGCGTTGGCCGGACGGCTGGCCCGGGAGCAGTACCAGGGGGCTCGCGGGTTCTCGCCGTACGCCCGGATGCTGATGTCGGGGGACCCGAACGCCGCCCTCGACGAGCGTCGGCTGGCGGCCCGCGAGGGGGCCCGGCGGGCGGGCGTACTGGCCCGGCTCGCGCAGGGCGAGCAGCAGGCCGGGGTGCTGGCGGCCGCCGCCCGCAAGGCGCTGGAGGCCCAGCAGGCCCTGGCCGCGGAGCAGAAACGGCACAAGGAGGAGGCCGCGGCCCGGCTCAAGGAGGTCGAGCGGCTGCTGGCCTCGCTCACCGCCACCCAGCTGGCCCAGCTCCACGACCGGGAACGCGGCGAGACCGCCGAAGCGCAGCGGGAGCTGGTGGCTTCGGGCCGCCTCGGCAGCCCCGGCCCCGCGCGGACCCGTACCCCGAGCGCGGCGGGCGGGGCCGCGCTCACCTACGCGAGCGAGCAGATCGGCAAACCCTACGTGTGGGGCGCCGAGGGGCCCGCCTCCTTCGACTGCTCGGGGCTCACCTCACAGGCCTGGGCGCACGCCGGGCGCTCGATCCCGCGCACCAGCCAGGAGCAGTGGGCGCAGCTCCCGAAGGTGCCGCTGGACCGGCTGCGGCCCGGGGACCTGGTGGTCTACTTCCCGAAGGCGACCCACGTGGCCATCTACGCCGGGAACGGCAAGGTGATCCAGGCCCCGCGGCCGGGGGCCGCGGTGAAGGTGTCGCCGATCGCCGCGAACCCGCTGCTGGGGGCCGTCCGGCCGGATCCCGACGGGGTCGCGCTGGCGTCGTACAGCCCGCCGCCCCTGCCCGAGGGCGCGGGGACCGGAGCGGCGGGGGACGACAGCGGTTACTCCGCCGAGGAGGCGCCCGCGGTGGCCGGGGCGGGCGAGGCCGCCGAGGCGACCTCCGCGAGGTAGTCCGCGGTGTCCTCGGGGTCGTAGAAGTACGCGTCGAAGTCGGCCGGGTTGTCGAAGCCGTTGGCGAAACGATCCGCCACCGGCTGGAGCTGCCCGGCCGCGCCGATCAGGCCCAGCACGTGCTCCGGCGGTACGCCCAGCATCGCGTTCGTCCACTGCGTGACGGGCTTGCCGTTGGTGAACCAGTAGGTGGCGAAGGTGGCCTTCATCCACGCCTCGTCGAACGGCTTGTCCCCGTGCATGAGGATCGAGGAGAGGTACGAGGCCGCGCACTTGGCGGCGGAGTTGGAACCCTGCCCCGTGATCGGGTCGTTCGTCACGACCACATCCGCGACGCCGAGCACCACGCCCCCGCCGGGCAGCCGCCCGACCGGGTTGCGGACGACCGGCGCGTACCGGCCCGCCAGGGTGGCGCCCGCGTCCGTCAGCTCCACGCCCTTCGCCCGCTCGTACTCCCAGGGCGTGAACCGCTCCATCAGCTCCAGGGTGAGCGCGAGGTGCTTCGCCGGGTCCTTGACCCCGCCGAAGGCGTCGGCCGGGCCGCCCGGGAGGCCCTCCCAGAACAGGATGTCCGCGCGCCCGGAGGTGGTCAGGGTGGGCATGACGAACAGCTCGCCGACGCCGGGGACCAGATTGCAGCGGACCGCCTCGGTCTCCGGGTGCTCGGGCCGCGGGCCCAGGCCGTGCACGTAGGAGACGGCGAGGGCGCGCTGCGGGGCGTCGTACGGCGAACGCGCCGCGTCCCGCTCGAACATCGAGACCAGCTCGCCCTTGCCGGCGGCGACGAGGACGAGGTCGTACGTACGGGAGAAGAAGTCCAGGTCGGCGATCGAGGCACCGTGGATGACGAGCTGGCCGCCGCGCTGCACGAAGGTGTCGAGCCAGCCCGCCATCTTCACGCGCTGGTCGACCGACTGGGCGAACCCCTTGAGGCGGCCGAGCCAGTCGACCGGGCGGGAGGCGTCGGGGGCGGCGACCGAGACGCCGACGCCCTCGATCCTCGGGGCCCCGCCCTCCCAGAAGTTCAGGTCGAGGTCGCGCTCGTGCTGGAGCGCCGTGTCGAACATGACTTGCGTGGACATGACCCGGCCGCCGCGGATCTCGTCCGGCGTGCGGTTGGACATGAGGGTGACCTCATACCCCTTCGACTGGAGGCCGAGGGCGAGCTGGAGACCGGACTGCCCGGCTCCGACGATGAGTATCTTGCGCATGACGGTCTCTTCTCCGGGCGGTACGGGCGGTACGTACGGGCGGCGTGCGGGGGATCCGGCCTATTCGGGGGTCTCGTCCAGGGCGTGGCCCACGAGGGTCAGCAGGGACTCGACGACCGTCGCGCGATGGCGCGCGTCCATGATCACGACGGGGACGGCGTCGGGGATGGTCAGCGCCTCCCGCACGTCCTCGGGCTCGTAGGAGGTGGAGCCCTCGAAGTGGTTGACGGCGACGGCGTAGGGCAGGCCGCAGCTCTCGAAGTAGTCGAGGGCCGGGAAGCAGTCGCGCAGGCGGCGGGTGTCGGCGAGCACGATGCCGCCGATGGCGCCGCGGACGAGGTCGTCCCACATGAACCAGAAACGTTTCTGGCCGGGCGTCCCGTAGACGTACAGGACCAGGTCGTCGTCCAGCGTGACCCGGCCGAAGTCCATCGCGACGGTGGTCGTGTGCTTGTCCGGGGTCCCCGTCAGATCGTCCGTCGGGGCGCTCGCCTCGGTCATCACCGCCTCGGTACGCAGCGGAGTGATCTCCGAAACCGAGCCGACGAAGGTGGTCTTGCCGACGCCGAAGCCGCCCGCGACCAGCACCTTGACGGCGACGGGGGCGCGGGAGCGGTCGTACTGCCAGGGCTGGACGGGGTCGTCCGCGGGGTCCGCGGGAGCGGTCGGATCAAAGACGGCGGAGCCCACTGAGCACCCTTTCGAGCAGCGCGCGTTCGGGGCGGCCGGTGCCGTGCCCCGTCCCGTAGACGCGGATCCTTCCCTGGTCGGCGAGGTCGCTGACGAGTACGCGGACCACCCCGAGCGGCAGCTTCAGCAGCGCGGCGATCTCGGCGACCGTGCGCATGCGGCGGCACAGCTCGACGATCGCCCGCATTTCGGGCGTCCGGTCGGGCCGGGCCGCCGGCGCCTTGACCCCGGGGTCGAGGGTGGCGACGAAGCTCTCGACGAGCAGGACGTGCGCGAAGCGGGTCCGTCCGCCCGTGAGCGAGTACGGGCGGACGCGGGCGGGGCGTCGGTCGGCGCCGCGTATCGGCAGCCGGTCGGAGGCCGGACTCCTCACGGGGTGTTCTCCATCGACTGGCGCAGCTCGCTGCGGACTTCGGGGGTCAGGACGTGGCCGGCGCGGCCGACGAAGAGCGCCATGTGGTAGGCGACGACGCTCATGTCGCAGTCCGGCGTGGCGTGCACGCCGAGCAGGGAGCCGTCGCTGATGGCGGTGACGAAGACGGAGCCGTGCTCCATCGCCACCATGGTCTGCTTCACGCCTCCGCCGTCCATGAGCTGGGCGGCGCCGGTGGTGAGGCTGCCGAGCCCGGACACGATGGTCGCGAGGTCGGCGGAGGCTCCCCGGGGGCCCTTGAGGCGGGCCTGGGGCACGGGGCGGTCGGCCGCGTCCCCTTCCCCGCCGGTGGAGCCCGTCTCGGAGGAGAGCAGCAACAGGCCGTCGGAGGAGACGACGGCGACCGAGACGATACCGGGCACCTCCTCGACCAGGTCGGTCAGCAGCCACTGCAGGTTGCGGGCCTGGGTGCTCGGTCCGTACGTACTGGGCGCGGTCATGTGCGTGCCTCCTGTGCGGTGTCCCCCGGATCGGTGGGGCCCTCGGCGAGTTCGGCCTCCACGACGCGCCGCCCGTCCCTGGACCCCTGGTAGAAACCGCCGAGCCGGCGGCGGAGTTCTTCGGCGTCCACGCGCTTGGGCTCCGCGGCGGGGGCGGCGGCGGTGGCGGGGGTCGCGACGGTGCGCGGGGTGCGCTTCGGGAGGCCCTTGCCGGTGACGGCCTCGGGCTCCGGCAGGGGATGGCTCCCCTGGCGGGGTACCCAGTCGCCGTGCCCGTCGGGGGCCTGGGCGTGCGTGTGCTCTCCCGAGGGGGCCGCACCCCCCACCCGTCGCGGCAGCCCGCCCCCGGGCGCCTTCCGCACGGGCAGCCCACCGCCGGCCCCGGCGGCGGGGCCGGCGGTACGCCGGGGCTCGCGGGGGTCGGGCTGCGCGGCGGGGTCGGGGGGCC